>JBFFRO010000076.1:0-7358 GCA_041572995.1 Thiohalomonadaceae bacterium | reverse complement strand
GCCGGAACCCTCTCCGGTAACCCGGTGGCGATGGCCGCCGGCCTGGCCACCATGAAGCTGATCGAGGAGCCCGGCTTCTACGCCGGCATCGGCGCCAAGGTGGAGAAGCTGGTCAACGGCATCATGGCCGAGGCGAAAAAGGCCGGCATCCCCATGAGCGAGAACCACGTCGGCGGTATGTTCGGCCTGTTCTTCACCGAGGAGGAGACCATCACCTCCTTCGGCCAGGCAGTGGAGAAGTGCAACGCCGATCGCTTCAAGCTCTTCTTCCACGGCATGCTCAACGAGGGGGTCTACCTCGCCCCCTCCGCCTTCGAGGCGGGCTTCGTCTCCTCGGCCCACACCGACGCCGACATCGATGCCACCATCGCCGCCGCCGGGCGGGTGCTGGCGACCCTCTAAGGGCGACTCGCAGGCACAAAAAAAGGCCGCTTTTTAGCGGCCTTTTTTTATTGCCCTAAAACCCGGCTACGGTTTCACTGCCCCAACGAACAGCTCAGTGGTCGGCAGCCGGGGCCATCTTCACCCTGCAAGCGCTCACCCAGCTCGGCAACACTCTGTCGCAGGGCGGCATCGTTCGGCACCACAGCCAGGGCGCACTCCAGTGCCCGCCGGGCCGAGGCCGGACAGGCCTGCTCGAGCAGCACGTAGGCCAGGTTGTTCCAGGCCGGCAGGTAATCACCCTTGAGCGCGATCACCCGGCGGTAGGCCGCCTCGGCACCCGACCCATCACCCTGGCCGTAGCGATAGTTGCCCAGCCCCATCCACACCAGGGGCTCGTCCGGCCAGCGCTCGGCGGCGGCCTGGTAGTAGCGCCCGGCAAGCTGAAGCAGACCGCTCTTCTCCAGCGCGTGTACCTGTTGCAGCAGCGGCAGTGGCTCGGCGCTGAGCGGAAGCTCGCCCGGCGGTAGCACCAGCAAGGCCCAGTGATGACTGCGTGCCCAGGTGTTCTCGAACACGCCGAAGGGGGTGGTGCGCCGCCTGTCGGTACCCGAGCGCAGCACCACCTCCCGCTGCTCCAGGTCATAGCCCACCACCACCGCGTAGTGCCACCGCGGCAGCCAGTCGAGCCCCAGATTCTGCAGCACCAGTACCGGGCGGCCAGCCGCCACCTCACGCAGCAGTCGCTCCAGGTCCGCCTCAAAGGGGTAGGGAAGCAGGCCGTAGCGGCGTACGGCGGCCACCATCTCCGGCTGCAGGCTGCCTTGGCGCGCGGGCAGATAGACCTGTTCGCGCAGGCGCTCGGGCTCCGCCTCGGGCTCATGGGGATGGAGCAGAGTCGCCAGGGCCGCAGGGCCGCACTGGTAGCGCTGCTGGGGGAAAAAAGGGGTGGCTGTCAGTTCATGCTGCGCGGGTAGTCCCGGTGCGCTCTGCAGTCGGGCAGCGGGCGGCAGCGAGCTGCAGCCGCTCAGCAGCAGCAAGATGCTGAGAGCGCCCGCCCAGGGGCGGGCGCGGATTGAGCGGATCACCGCTCGATGGGATGGACGAAGGAGAAGATGTCGGTGGCGCCGAGCATGTCGGTGATCACGAAGACAATAAAGAGCAACAGGACGATACCCACGATATCGCCACCGGCGGGCAACTCGCTCAGGTGACCGTTGAGCTGACGCACCTCCTCATCGCTCATTGCCGCCACGCGCTCACGGGCCTGGTCGGCATCAACCCCCATGAGAGTCAGCTGCTCACGCACATCATCACGCTGCATCAGGCTGTTGAGCTGCTGTCGGTCGACACGCCCCTGCTCCAGCTGCAGCAGCTCGCCGGTACCCATCATCGCCGCCTGTAGCGGCGCGACCTGCAGGGTAAACAGGGCTATCGCCAGCAGCGAGGCCAGGGCCTGCCTGAATCGCTTGTGAAGCTTCATCGCAATCTCCTTTCCTGATCAGCAGAGGAATCGGTTAGTTCAGCACATCGTTATAGTTTTAGCCTAACGCCCAGCAGGCCGCAAAACCAGCCGCCGCTCACTTCCCTCCGCGCCGCCACGGGCTGCGCGCCGGCGCGTCCCTCTCTGCCGGTGCGGCAGGCCACTCCTTCACATGCAGGTCGCGCTGTGGGAAGGGGATCTCGATCCCCTCCTCGCGGAAGGCCCGCTCAATGGCGAAGTTCATATCGCTGAGCACCGCCATACGATTATCGATGTCATCGATAAAGCAGCGCAGCTCGAAATCCAGCGAGCTTTCGCCAAAGCTCAGGAAGTAGACCTTGGGGGCATGGGTCGGCTCCTGGGTGATCACCTGGCTGTTGCGGTAGGCTACCTCCATCAGGATGCGCCGCACCTTGTCCGCATCACTGCCGTAGGCCACGCCCACGGGGATGCGTACCCGCCCACGGTTATCGCGCAGCATCCAGTTGGTCACCTGACCGGAGATCAGCTCCGAGTTGGGGACAATGACATCGGCGCGGTCGAAGGTCTGGATAATGGTGGAGCGGATGCTGATCTGTTTGACGTAGCCCTCGGTGCTGCCGACCACCACCCAGTCGCCGGTCTTCACCGGACGCTCGATCAACAGGATGAGACCGGAGACGAAGTTGTTAACGATGTTCTGCAGGCCGAAACCGATACCCACTGAGAGGGCACCGGCGATCAGCGCCAGGTTGCTGAAGTCCACCCCGGCGACCCCCAGGGCGATAATCACCGCGACACTGAAGCCGATATAGCCGCTGAAGGTGACCACCGCCTCGCGGGCACCGCGGCCCATGTGGGTCTTCAACAGCCAGCGCTTCTCCAGGCGACGCTTGAGCCACGCGCTAAAGGCGATCAGCAGGGTCATCACCAGCAGCGAGAGCAGCAGGCGCAGCGGTACGATCTCCAGCGAGCCGACCTGGAAGCCCTCCTCCAGCCACAGGCGCAGGCGCTCGAGACCGGTGCCGGTCTCCTCCCAGATCATCAGCATCGCCAGCAGCAGGCCCAGCCACAGGCCGATGGAAGTGAAAAAGCGCAGCCAGGTCAGACCGGGGAAATTGGCACCGTCGGCCACCGCCAGCGTGCGCCTGAGCCGTCCCTGCCAGGGGTACTCGGAGTCATCCAGACCATCGTAGAGCTCGGAGAAGAGGCGCGAGAGCAGCACGAACAGGCCGATCACCGCCAGCGATCCGATCACCGACTTGAGGATATAGAGCGAGAGGTTGCGATACGCCAGCCACTCCGCCAGCAGTGCGATCACCATCACCTGAATTAGCAGGCTGCGCAGCCAGCGTAGCGGTGAATCCTCGGCGATGCGCCCCAGCAGCCAGGTGACCCAGGCCATGTTGAAGACGATAAGGGTAAACAGCGCACCACGGGCCAGGTTGAGGGCCTCGGTCGGCAGGCTCTGTCCCAGCAGGGTCGCCAGCAGCAGGTAGGCGATAAACAACAGGCTCACCAGCAGCTTCAGACGGCGGGCCAGTGAACGGGCAGTCCCCTCGTTGAGCTGGGGGAAGAGTCTCCCCCCTTCACTGGCGCAAAGCAGCAGCTGAATGACAGTCAGGCTCAGGGCATAGATCGGCAGCCCCCAGGCCAGGTGGAGAATGAACGGGGGGGCCTCGAAGTTGTAGGTGAGCAGCCCCACGCCGAACAAGAAACCCAGCGAGGGCAGCAGCAGGAACAGATAGTGGGCCAGCGCCGCACGCAGGGCGTCCATAAAATAGGCGGAGAAGTGTTCGTGGCCGGCATTGCGTCGATTGTAGGCCCGCAGCCAGCGGCGCAGCGCCAGCGAAGACCAGAATGCCCCCAGGGTAGTCACGACGATAAAGATCAGTCCCAGCGGTGAGAGGCGCTCCAGGCCACTACGCTGGGCAACAAAACCCGGCAATTCGATCAACCAGCGCAGCAGCTGCGGCGCCCCTTCCGCGAACAGCCTGTCCAGACGCTCACCACGCGCCAGCAGGTGACCGGCGAGCACAATCTGCTGGTGGGCACTGATCTGTTCGAGTAACTGCTCGCCGCGCAGCTGCACGAAACGACAACGGGCCAGGGTTTTATCCAGCGCGGTGCGCTGGGCCTGTAGCTCCACGCGCTTGCGGCTGATGAGCTCATCCTCACCCTCGACCGGCTCGCCCAGCGTGGCTAGTGCCTGGGCAATCGCATCCAGACGATGCTGCTGTTCGCCCTCGCAGCTGGCCGCCGAACGGCGCACGCCCTGTACCTCTTCCACCCAGCGGGTCAGTGGTGCCGCATCACCGTGCAGCTCCTGCAGGCCGCTCTCGATCACATCGAGCCGGGCCAGTTCCTCGTGCAGGTTGTTCGCCGTCGTTTCGGCAAACAGTGCCGGCGCGAGCAGAAGCAGCAGTAAGGGAATTATTCGTGGCATTGGCGTCACCCCGTTTTCTTATCGCCAAAGCATACTTGCCCTCTGGACAATGCGAAAGAAAAAGCCGCCCACAGGCGGCCTGTTCGGTGATGACGGCTTCGTTCAGATGGATGCCAGGCGGTTAAACCAGCGCTTGCGCAGCTCACGCTGCAGGTGCGGGATCTGACGGGGGTCATTGGTGATCTCACCGTCACGCCAATCCAGCGTGCAGGCGACGACAACGTAACGGGCTCCCTGAGCTTCCATGTTCGGGATCTCCTGTGTGTGGAATTTCAACAGTTCCATATCTAATACCCAAGAGATTTGCTAAGGAATTGATTATAGCCTAATTCACCAAGGTGAACAGTCTGAATTTAACCACCCTGATATTTCAGCCGTATTAACCTGAAACTGACGTCGGTGTTTGACTGACACGGCGCTACAATGGGCCCATGGAGTGGCTGCATATCTTCAATGAATGGCTTGCCGCCCACCCGGGCTGGGCCTGGGCGGCGGTGTTCGCCATCGCCTGCGGTGAGTCACTGGCGCTGGTAGGGTTGCTGCTGCCCGGCACCCTGCTGATGTTCGCCATTGGCGCACTGGTAGGCATGGGTACCCTACCCTTCGCCGAGGCCGCCGCCTGGGCCGCCCTCGGGGCAGTGGTCGGCGATGGCATCAGCTTCTGGCTGGGACGCCACTACCGACAGGAGCTGCGCGTACGCTGGCCCTTCAGCCGGCACCCGCAGCTGATCGAGCGCTCCGCCGAGTATTTCCGCCGCCACGGTGGCAAGAGCATCCTCTTCGCCCGCTTCGTCGGCCCCATTCGTCCCGTTCTCCCGGCGGTGGCCGGCATGATGGAGATGCCTGCCGGGCGCTTTTTCACCGTCAACGTCCTCTCGGCACTGCTGTGGGCGCCGCTCTACCTGCTGCCCGGGGTGGTCTTTGCCGCCTCCCTGGACCTGGCCGCCGAGGCGGCAGGGCGTCTGGCCCTGGCCCTGCTGCTACTGCTGCTGCTGCTCTTCCTGCTGGGCTGGTCGGCACGATGGCTGTTCCTCTACCTGCACCCGCGCGCCTTCCCGCTGATGCAGCGCCTGCTCGCCTGGAGCCGCCTGCACCCACGCCTGGGCGAGCTGCCCGCCGCACTACTCGACCCGAATCACCCGGAGGCCCGGGGCATGAGCCTGTGGGCCGTGTTGCTACTGGCTGCGACCATCGCCTTCAGCCTGCTGTTGCGGGCGCTGCACCACGGCGGCCTGCTACCCAACCTCGATCACTACCTAGCGCAGCAGCTGCCGGCGCTACGCAGCCCGCTGATGGATCGGTGGATGGGCGTGCTGGATACGTTGTTTGCCGTCGAAACCCTGTGGGCCCTGCTCATCACCATGGCCCTCTACCTGCTACTGCGCAGTCGTCTGCACGCGCTGCTGCACTGGCTAGCGGCGGCCGGCTTCGCCCTGCTGGCCGGGAGGCTTCTGCTGGAACTCGGGGTCGACACCCTCACCCTGCTGCCGGGCCTGAGCCTCTACGGCTTCCTCGCGGTGTTGATCGCTCGCGAGCTAACCCCCGAGCGTGCCTGGCTCGCCTACGCCCTGTTCGCCGTGCTGCTCGGGGCAGCACTGATGACACCGCTCTACCTGGGCCAGATCACCCTCTCGGCGCTGCTCACCGCCACCACCCTGGCGCTGGCCTGGGTCGCCCTGCTCGGCATCGCCTACCGCCGCCACAACCGTGAGCCCAGTGGCCCGCTCATGCCCGCCCTGCTGGGCCTGACGGCATTGCTCGTCAGCGGTCTCATCCAGCCGCCGACGACACCCATGCCCCCTCCGCACAGCCAGCTTTCCCTTGAGACCACCTGGGCCACCGGCGGCTGGCGGCAGCTACCTGCCTGGCGCGACGACCTGCGCGCCCTGCACGCCCACCCACTCAACCTCCACTACCACGGCGAGCTGGCGCTACTGGAGAGGGCACTGGGCGCACAGGGTTGGCGCCGACCACTCAACCTGGCCGACGGCGGCTGGCTGCGCTGGCTCAGCTCCGCACCGGCCATCGAACTGCCGGTAGTGCCTCAGGTGCACGCGGGGCGCAACGAGTCGCTGCTGCTGATCCGTCAGGGAAGAGACGAGGAGGAACTGTGGGTGCTGCGGCTGTGGGCAAGCGGTGTGAAGAAAGTGTGGATTGGCAACCTGGGCACACTCAAGGTGCGTACCCTACCGGGGCTCCGGGTGCTGCGTAGTGCGGGGCAGTTCGATGCGGCGCAGCAACGCTTTGCGCCACTGGAGGGATTCACCCTGCGGCGTGAGCAGCACCCGCAGGGGAGCGCGCTGTTGCTGCTGGAGGCGAACTAGCGCCCCTCCTCCAGCATCGCCAGCAGTGCGGCGATGCGCTGGTCGGCGCCCTCCATCTCCAGCAGCAGCTGCTTGCGCGTCAGCGGGATCGGCATCAGCTCAGCCAGCCGCGCGGCGACCCAGCCGGCATCGTCATAACGCCGCTCCAAGGTGCGGTAAGGGTGGTCTAGCTGTTCCAGGATCTGCTCCAGCAGCTGCACCAGCGGGCGGTGGCGCTCCTCGATGGGCAGCGGCCCCTCCTCCTCCAGCAACTCCACCTCGGCCTGCAGCAGCTTGTCCGCACCCGCCTCGCTCTCGAGGATACGAAAGCGCCGCTCACCGGTAACGGTGATCCCCAGCAGGCCATCCTTGCGCTCGTGAAAATAGGTAATCTTTCCCAGGGTACCCACCGCGTGGGGAATGGCCACCTCACCCACCTCACCGCCGTCACGGATCAGCACCACACCGAAGCCGCCATCCTCGCGCATACAGCGGCTGATCATGTCCAGGTAACGGGGCTCAAAGATGCGCAGCGACAACGGACCACCGGGGAAGAGCACCGAGTGCAGGGGGAAGAGCGGCAGGCGCAGGCGCTCGGAGGCCATCTCAGGCCCCCCAGCGCGGGCCGAGCGGATGCTCCAGACCGAGGTGATCAAGGATGCGGGCGACGACAAAATCGACCATCTCATCGACGCTCTGCGGACGCTGGTAGAAACCGGGTGCGGCGGGCATGATGCTCACCCCCATCAGCGAGAGCTTGTGCATG
>JBFFRO010000075.1:0-7394 GCA_041572995.1 Thiohalomonadaceae bacterium | reverse complement strand
GGCTTACCGCTGTCGATCGCCTTGCGGTCGTCGGCACGGTAGAGTTCCGCCTCGGCTCTCCAGGGCATGTCGTAGTCGCTCTGGCCCACCACCTCCTCGGCGCTCTCGTGTCCGGCGTCATGGGCGAAGAGGGTGTTGCAGCCGAGGTAACGCCCCTCTAGGTCTTTCCAGAAGACCCGCACCGGGATGGTGTTGAGCACCTTCTCCAGCATGCCCTTGGCGTCGTTGAGCTCGTGGGTGCGTTCGACCACCATCTCCTCCAGCTCCTCGCGAGCGTGTTCAACGCGCTTCTGTATGAAGTGAACCCGCTTGAGGATGAGGTAGGTGATGAGAATGCTGAGCAGCAGCGCCGCCAGCGCCAGCGCGTCATTACGCTCGTGGCTGGATTGGGAGGTGCGCGTGTAATCCCGGGCCAGTTGATCGATGTACTTGCGTTGATAGTTGGCCAGTTCGAGGAAACTGTCGATGAGTTGCCCCTGGCCTGGGTGAACCACGCTGTAGAGGATGGCCTGGGCCTCGGCGAGCTGCTCCTCGTTGCCACCCATCGCTAGCTCAACGGCTCGGCGTTGGTTGGGGAGAATGATGGGGACGATCTCCAGCTGGGCATCCAGAATCTCTTTCTCGTAGACGCTCAGCGGCAGTGTCAACAGCTCCTGGCGGGCGGCGGCGAAGCGTCCAGCGAAGATCTCCAGTTCCTGATTGAGCTCATCCTGCTCGAAGTAATCCTCGGTGTTGATCACCTGACCGGTGAGGCGGGTACGGGTGCGGGCGTACTCCATCAGGCGACTAACCAGCTCCAGCTTCTGGGTGGCAATTCGGCTTTCGGCAACAATCGACTCCAGTGACTCGATCTGTGACTTGTTGCCGTGCCAAAGGACCCCCGCGAAGGCGAGCAGCAAGATGATGCTGAGCGCATAGATGGTGACGACATTGGTGGTGGTGAAGATGCGACGGACGAGCTTCATGCCGGGACCAGGGTGCCTGTGACTGGGGGTAACACATAATGATACATCAGATTTGGAGCCGGAGCGGCGCGGTGCGGAATGTCAAGATTCCGCCTCCCGAAAGGCTTTGCTACCATGCCGCCCTCTTCGAGTCCGACCACGCAGGAAACCGCATGTCCATCGCCCAACGTATCGCCGACGAGCTGAACGTCAACATCCGCCAGGTGGAGGCCGCCATCGGCCTGCTCGATGAGGGGGCCACGGTGCCTTTCATCGCCCGCTACCGCAAGGAGGTGACCGGCGGCCTGGACGACACCCAGCTGCGTAATCTGGACGAGCGCCTGGGCTACCTGCGTGAGCTGGATGAGCGGCGGGTGAGCGTGCTGTCCTCCATCGACGAGCAGGGCAAGCTCACCCCCGAGCTGAAGGCGGCCATCCTCGCCGCCGACACCAAGACCCGCCTGGAGGACCTCTACCTCCCCTACAAGCAGAAGCGCCGCACCAAGGCGCAGATTGCCCGTGAGGCGGGACTGGAGCCGCTGGCCCTGGCGCTGCTGGAGGACCCCAGCCTGGAGCCGGAGGCCACCGCCGCCGAGTATATCGACGCCGAACAGGGGGTGGCCGATGCCGCCGCTGCCCTGGAGGGGGCCAAGCAGATCCTTATGGAGCGCTTCGCCGAGGATGCCGAGCTGGTGGGCCGCCTGCGTGGCAAGCTGTGGGCCGATGGACAGATGGTCTCCAAGGTGATCGAGGGCAAGGAGCAGGAGGGGGCCAAGTTCGCCGACTACTTCGATTACACCGAGGCCCTGGAGAAGGTCCCCTCGCACCGCGCCCTGGCGCTGTTCCGTGGGCGCAAGGAGGGGGTGCTGTCGCTGGACCTGGTGCTGCCCGATGATGCCGAACTGAAGGTGGGCGAGGCCGGTGCCGCCGAACGCATCATCGCCGCCCATGTCGGTGTGCGCGATGAGGGGCGCCCGGCCGACCGCTGGTTGCGTGAGGTGGTGCGCTGGGCCTGGCGGGTGAAGATCTTCACCCACCTGGATACCGACCTGAAATCCCGCCTGCGCGAGGCGGCCGAGGAGGAGGCGATCAAGGTGTTCGCCCAGAACCTCAACGACCTGCTGCTGGCTGCCCCGGCCGGTCCCCGCGCCACCCTCGGCCTCGACCCGGGCCTGCGTACCGGGGTGAAGGTGGCGGTGGTCGATGCCACCGGCAAGCTGCTGGATACCGCCACCATCTACCCACACGTGCCCAAGAACCAGTGGGACCAGTCGCTGCACGTGCTGGCCGAGCTGTGCGCCCGCCATCAGGTCGAGCTGATCAGCATCGGCAACGGCACCGCCTCGCGCGAGACCGACAAGCTGGCCGCCGACCTCATCAAGCGCCATCCGGAGCTGAAGCTCACCAAGATCATGGTCAGCGAGGCGGGGGCCTCGGTCTACTCGGCCTCCGAGTACGCGGCGCGCGAGTTCCCGGAGCTGGATGTCTCCCTGCGCGGCGCCGTCTCCATCGCCCGTCGCCTGCAGGACCCGTTGGCCGAGCTGGTGAAGATCGAACCCAAGTCCATCGGTGTTGGCCAGTACCAGCACGATGTCTCCCAGACCCGCCTGGCCCGCCAGCTCGATGCGGTGGTGGAGGATTGCGTGAACGCCGTCGGCGTGGATGTGAACACCGCCTCCAGCGCCCTGCTGGCGCAGGTGGCCGGCCTGAGTCAGACCCTGGCGGCCAACCTGGTCGCCTACCGCGACGAGCACGGCGCCTTCAAAAACCGCAAGCAGATCCTCCAGGTACCGCGCCTGGGCGAGAAGGCCTTCGAGCAGTGCGCTGGCTTCCTGCGCATCATGAACGGCGACAATCCGCTGGATGCCTCCGCCGTGCATCCGGAGGCCTACCCGGTGGTCGAGCGCATTCAGGAAAAATCAGGCCGTGACATCGGTGCGATCATCGGTGACTCGCGTTTCCTCGGCGCGCTGGCGGCCAATGACTTTACCGATGAGCGCTTCGGTGAGCCCACGGTGCGCGACATCATCAGCGAGCTGGACAAGCCGGGCCGCGATCCGCGTCCCGAGTTCAAGACCGCCGAGTTCATGGAGGGGGTCGAGGAACTCAAGGACCTGGAGGCGGGGATGATCCTTGAGGGGGTGGTCACCAACGTCACCAACTTCGGCGCCTTCGTCGATATCGGTGTGCACCAGGACGGCCTAGTGCACATCTCGGCGATGTCCGAGAAGTTCATCAAGGACCCGCGTGAGGTGGTCAAGGCCGGCGATGTGGTGAAGGTGAAGGTGATGGAGGTGGATGCACCGCGCAAGCGTATCGGTCTTTCCATGCGTATGAGCGATGACCATCGCGAGCAGACCAGCCGGAGTGGCCGCGGCAAGGGTGGTCAGCGCGATAGCCGCCCGGCCGGCAAGGGCAAGGGAAGCCGAGACAGCGCGCCGGCCAACAATGCCATGGCTGCCGCCTTTGCCCGCCTCAAGCGCTAGTTTTGCATGGCTGTTTTCAGCGAGTTCTAAGACTTGGGGTGAGATGATTAACTCCCCTTTTTTAGCCTGGAGTCATGTCAACATGCGCATTCCGTCATTTAGCCTGCCGCTGTGCGTGCTCTGCCTGCCGTTGTTTAGCCCGCTGTCGGCCTCTGCGGACGTCGATGCCCCGGGCGATGTGGATAAACCCGGGGTTACCATTAGCGGTGAGGACAGCCTGGTCATCGGCGTGCGTGAGCGCGCCGAGGGCGCAGAGCGCGGCTGGCACGGTGCCCTGGGCATGGGCTGGGATGTGAATACCGGTGATACCGATACCCGTGACTACAGCGGCTCCTTCCTGCTGAAGAAGATCGGTGCCACCTGGCTACACCAGATCAAGGCGGAGGCGCAGCGTAGCGAGGAGAACGGCATCATCGGTGAGGATTTCTACACCATTCGCGGCAAAACCCAGCACTTTGTCACCCATAGTCGCTACTACCTGGGCGATGCGCGCCATGAGGTGGACCAGTTCAGTGGTAATGACTATGAGACCTCGGTCTTTTTAGGCCACGGCTGGCGCGTGGTCGAGCGTGACACTGTCGGTCTGGACCTGGAACTGGCCTATGGTGTCCATCGCGCCAAGAGCACCCTGACCCAGATCATTCACGATGAGGGTATTTTGCGCACCGCCGGCGCGCTGTTCTGGAAGCTCAGCCCCAGCTCCACGATCGTCGAGGAGCTGGCCGTCGAGACGAGCCACGATGACATTCGCACCGAGTCCTACAGTGAAATCAAACTGAAGGTTGCCGGCGGTTTCTCGATGAAACTGACTTTCCTGATCCAGCACGACAACGAGGTGCCGGAGGGGATTCAGACCGTCAATACCCGCAGTACCGGCGAGCTGGTCTACGAGTTCTAGGGGCGCTCCCCCACGCTACGTTAGCAGGTGTGGCAGCGCTTGAAGCTGTTCTAGGCTGGGCGTGGCGGTGTGGCTATCGACGCGTCCGCCCCTAGCCGAAACCCCTCTTGCGCAGGTGTAGCAGGCGCCAGCTCTGGCCATCGGCATCCACGCGTGACTCATCGCCATACGTCTCGAATCCCAGCCTTCGATAGAGGCTGAGCGCCCCGGCGTTGGCCTCGAATACCGAGATGCGGGCCTCCGGCAGACGGTAGCCTTCGAAGATAATCCCCAGCATGTGGGCGATAAGGCGCCGCCCCAAGCCGCGTCCGCGCTGTTCAGCGGCAATCACCAGGTTACCGATGAAGGCATGCTTGCCTGGGCTGAAGCCGTAGATGTCGGCAAAACCGGCCACCGCTCCCCCATCCAGAAGTACCGTCAGGTCGCTACGCTGGGTGCGCAGCCGTGCAACCTGCTGCGTGCTCCAGGGGTGGCTGGCGCCGGGCTGGACGAAGAAGAGCTCGCGTGCCGAGCCGGGCAGGGCAGCGATGGCGGGGTCGTCCCCCGGCGTGGCGGGGCGGATGGTGAGCGGCTTGTTCATGCCGTCATTATGGCCTTTTCGTGGATCTGTGAACCAGTACCATCACGCCTGTGACGCTCCTCGCGGCGGCCCTTTTTGCAGCCTCCTACACTTTGCCTCAACAGTGGGCCAATGCCCCGGAATTGAGGAAGTGCACCATGAACCTGCCCGAAACAGTGAAGCGTTACCTAGCCAACAGCGGCGGCCGTTTCAAGGTCCGTCGCGGCGAACCCGTGGAGAGCTTCGATGGCTGCCTGGAGGCCGCCGGTATCTCCCCCTCGCAGTGTGTCCGTGCCGAACTGCTTAAAAGCGGCCGGGCCTACCTGATGGCCGTCTATCGTGCCGATCGCGAGCTGGACCTGAATGCACTCAACAGCCTGTTCAAGCGTGATTTTGTCCGCGCCGATGAGGCCGACGTGCACGCGCTCTTCTCCAACTGCAATCCCGCGATGCTGCCGCCGGTTTCCGAGGCCTATGGCATTAAGGCGATCGTCGACAAGCGTGTCGACGAGCTGGAGAGTCTCTACTTCTCCTCCGGCGAGGCGGGCCTGTTCATTCATGCCGACAAGGCTGATTTCGACAAGCTGATGCAGGATGCCTGGCAGGGTAAGGGGATCTGTCGTGAGGCTGGTGCTGAGGCAGAGGTGGTCGAGCCTCTGGAGGGGGTGCGCGAGCATATCCGCACCAGGATCCGCGATGTGCAGGAGTTGCCGGCGATGCCCGGCATTGCCACCGAGATCATCCGTATTCGCAACAACCCCTACGCCCATGCCAGTGAGCTGGCATCGGTGATCGAGCAGGACCCCTCGCTCGCAGCGCAGCTGATTCGCTACGCCACCTCGCCGCTGTACGCCTACCAGGGCAAGGTGGAGTCGGTGGAGCAGGCCATCGTCCGCGTGCTGGGCATGGACTTTGTTCAGGACATCGCCTTCGGCCTGTCGCTGGGGCGCAGCTTCCGCAACCCCAAGGAGGGGCCGCTGGGGCTCAACGCTTTCTGGAATCACGCCCTGCATAGCGCTGCTCTGGTGCAGTCGCTGTGCAACGCCATTGAGTTCAGCCGCCGTCCGCCGGCGAGCATGGGTTACCTGGCCGGGCTGCTGCACAACTTCGGATTCCTGCTGCTGGGGCACCTGTTCCCGGCGCAGTTCGAGCGCCTCAACCGTACCCTGGCCGAATATCCCGAGCGTTCGCTGGAGGAGCTGGAGTTGAAGGCGCTGGGCGTGACCCACGGTGAGCTGGGCAGCTGGCTGATGGAGGCCTGGGAGATGCCGCGTGAGATCATCGAGGCGGTGGGTGAACACCACGACCCCGATCACTACAGCGACTACTCGGTCTATGCCAATCTGGTGCTGATCGCCAACCGCCTGCTTAGCCGCCACGGCATCGGTGAGGCCGAGTCCAGTGAACTGCCTGCCGAGCTGCTGGCTCGCCTTGGCCTGAGCGAGGCGGCCGCCGAGCGTGCCCTGGAGCAGGTGCTCTCCGATGCCGAAGGACTGGAGTTTATGGCCCGCAAGATGGCCGCCTGATGCGTATAATCACCTCTGCGATTCGACAGAGGTGATGTATGCAAATCAGTGGTGACCTGCGCAAGATGGAGAGCCGTCTTGCTGACGGCCTGGTGGAGTATGCCCTTCCCGTGGGCGCTGAGCGGCTGGAGCTCCAGACGCTGATCGGCGCTGAGCTGAGCCTCAGCTTCGTGGGCGATATCCACTGCATCGCCTGCGGCCGTACCACCAAGAAGAGCTATAGCCAGGGCCACTGCTACCCCTGTTCGCAGCGCCTCGCCGCCTGCGATATCTGCATCGTTCGTCCCGAGAAGTGTCACTACGCCGCCGGCACCTGCCGCGAGCCGCAGTGGGGCGAAGAGCACTGTATGCAGCACCACTATGTCTACCTCTCCAATACCTCCGGGCTGAAGGTGGGCATTACCCGTGCGCCGCAGATCCCCACCCGTTGGATCGACCAGGGGGCTGCCCAGGCGCTGCCTATCTTCCGCGTCCAGACGCGCCTGCAGGCGGGACTGCTGGAGGTGGCCTTCAAGCAGCATGTGGCCGACCGCACCGACTGGCGGGCGATGCTCAAGGGGGAGCCTGAGCCCATGGAGCTGCCCGCGCGCCGTGACGAACTGCTGGCCGCCGCTGCCGGTGAGCTGGCGGCGATCAGCGAGCAACTCGGTGAGGGGGCGGTGGAGGCGCTGCCCGAGGCCCAGGTGACTGAGCTGAGCTACCCCGTCGAGCAGTACCCCACGAAGATTAAGTCCCACAACCTGGACAAGGAGCCACAGCTGGCCGGACGGCTGATGGGCATCAAGGGGCAGTACCTGATCTTCGACTCGGCGGTGATCAACATCCGCAAGTACGCCGGCTACCAGGTGACGGTCGAGGCCTGATGTCACGTCTATCCCTACTATTGCTGATCTTCTCCCTGGCCTGGTCAACCCAGGCCGAGGAGGGTGTGCCAGGCCCGATCGATATCGAGGCGGATATCCGCCGCATGCTGGAGTCCAG
>JBFFRO010000074.1:0-7403 GCA_041572995.1 Thiohalomonadaceae bacterium | reverse complement strand
TCCACCGCTCCCTTTTGCACCGACAACCCCTTGCGAAAGAGATTGAGCTGGAGAAGAAAATCGAAATTAAGCATGGGTCGTGGTCATTGATGGCCGCGAAAGTGGGGGGATTGTAACATTGCTACCCGCGCATCACATGAGACGGGGATTAAGGCCGCCTGCGGTGTTTGCCCCTACTGTCTGTACGCTTGAATTCCCTCGTCATGCCCTTAGCTTAGACCCATGCGCCGACTCGAAGAGCTTCACTTCATCAACAGCTATGCCCGCCTGCCAGCGGGCTTCCATAGCCGTATCCAGCCCCAGCCCCTGGCCGCGCCGCGCCTGGCCGCTAGCAATCCGCAAGCGGCGGCACTGATCGACCTATCCCCGGAGGAGCTGGCGCGCCCGCAGTTCAGCGCCTGTCTTAACGGTGAGTGGCTCCCCCCCGGGGCCGAGCCGCTGGCGGCGGTCTACGCCGGGCACCAGTTCGGCCAATACGTGCCACAGCTGGGAGATGGCCGGGCAATCCTGCTTGGCGAGGTGGAGGCCGAGTCGGGGCGCTGGGAGCTGCAGCTCAAGGGCGCCGGCATCACCCCCTACTCGCGCCGTGGCGATGGCCGCGCGGTACTGCGCTCCACCATCCGCGAATACCTCTGCAGCGAGGCGATGCACGGCCTGGGGATCCCCACCACCCGCGCCCTGGCCCTCATCGACAGCGAGGAGGAGGTCTATCGTGAGTCCATCGAGCGCGGCGCGGTGCTGCTGCGCATGGCCCCCAGCCACCTGCGCTTCGGTCACTTCGAGTTTTTCTACTACCGCAACGACCCCGAGGCGTTGCGTACCCTGGGCGACTACGCCCTGCGCGAGCACTTCCCGCACCTGCTCGGTGAGGCCGATCCCTTTATGCGCCTGTTCGAGGAGGTGACCGCCCGTACTGCCGAGTTGATGGCCCACTGGCAGTTGGTGGGCTTTGCCCACGGGGTGATGAATACCGACAACATGTCGCTGCTGGGGCTGACCATCGATTACGGTCCCTTCGGCTTTCTTGATGCCTACGACCCGGACCACATCTGCAACCACTCTGATGTGGCCGGGCGCTACGCCTTTGGTGCGCAACCACGTGTCGGCGGCTGGAACCTCAGCCGCCTCGGCCAGGCACTGATGCCGCTGTTCGAGGGCGAACCGGGCGAGGCCGCCGAGCGCGCCAATGCCGCCCTGAAGGGGTACGAGTCGGCCTTCCAGCGTGCCTACGCCGAGGGCATGAACGCCAAGCTGGGGCTGATCTCCCTGCGCGAGGGGGACGGCGAGCTGGCCAAGCGGTTGCTGCGGCAGATGCATGCCGACCGGGTCGATTACACCCGCCTGTTCCGTGCTCTGGGTGCGCTGCGGCTGGAGGCGCCCGAGAGTGACGGGCCGTTGCGCGACCAGTTCCTTAACCGCGAGGCCTTCGATGCCTGGGCCGCCGACTATCGCGCGCGGCTGCGCGCCGAGGGCAGCGAGGATGCACAGCGGCGTGCGGCGATGGACGCGGTCAATCCCAAGTACATCCTGCGCAACCACCTGGCGCAGCGCGCCATCGAGTTGGCCGAGCAGGAGCGCGACTACACCGAGATCGAGCGTCTGCACCAACTGTTGCAGCGCCCCTTCGACGAGCAGCCGGCGATGGAGGCCTATGCCGCAGAGCCGCCGGAGTGGGCCGAGGAGCTGGCGATCAGCTGCTCCTCCTGAATGGTGGCTGGACGATAACCCTATGCTGATCAGGGCCATAGAGGCAGTGCCGAATGACTTGGGCTATAATCAGCGCTTCCTAATATATCGAGTCCCGCCCAGCACGCCATGAGCAGCGACCACACGCAGCTGATCGACCCCTACGGTCGCTCCATCGACTACGTCCGGCTGTCGGTTACCGACCGCTGCGACCTGCGCTGCGTCTACTGCATGCCCCAGGGGTTTAACGACTTCGAGACCCCGGATCACTGGCTGACCTTCGATGAGATCGAGCGGGTGATCGCCGCCTTCGGCCGCCTCGGCACCCACCGCGTGCGCATCACCGGCGGCGAGCCGCTGGTGCGCAAGGGGCTGCCCGAGCTGGCCTCCCGCCTCTCGGCGCTGCCCGGCATCGATGATCTGTCGCTCTCTACCAACGCGGTGCAGCTGGCCAAACACGCCGAGGCCCTGCACAGGGGCGGGGTGAGCCGGCTCAACATCAGCCTCGACACCCTCAACCCGCAGCGCTTCGCCGAGATCACCGGCGGCGGCAAGCTGCAGAAGGTAATCGACGGCCTGCTGGCGGCCAGGGCCGCGGGTTTCGCCCCCATCAAGCTCAACATGGTGGCGATGCGCGGGGTGAACGATGACGAGTTCGAGGCGATGGTAGAGTTTTGCGCCGAGCATGGCTTCGCCCTGCGTTTTATCGAGACCATGCCGGTGGGCGATACCGGGCGCAATGCCCTCGGCCAGTACCTGCCGCTGGATGAGGTGCGCGAGCGCCTGGAGCGGCGCTACACCCTGATCCCCGGGATGATGCCCGGCGGCGGCCCGGCCCGTTATCTCAAGGTGGCCGGCAGCGAGCTCAACATCGGTTTTATTACCCCCATCTCCCAGCACTTCTGCGAGACTTGCAACCGCGTGCGTCTCTCGGTCGACGGCACCCTCTACATGTGCCTGGGACAGGAGCACAACTACCCGCTGCGGGAGCTGTTGCGTGACGGCGTTAGCGACGCCGAGCTGGAGGCGCATATCGTCAAGGCCATGGGCCTCAAGCCCGAGCGCCACGAGTTCAAGGAGAAGCCGGACCAGGTGCTGCGCTTCATGTCCATGACCGGCGGTTGAGCGCGCTTCCGTGCACAAAAAAACCGGCCTTCAGGCCGGTTTTTTTTTTAGGGGCGGGTGAGGGCTAGTCGCGCTTTTTCCACTCCCGACCCTTGCCGCCCTTAAAGCCTTCCTTGCCGGCGCCGGGCTTCTTGTAGCCGCCCTTCTTGAACTCCTTTTTCTTGAAGTCGCCACGACCACCGCCGCGCGGACCCGTGTCGGGGCGAATCTTCAGCATGCGGTTGCGTACCCGCACCTTCTCTAGGTGGCGCAGGACACCGGCCTCCAGGTCATCGGGCAGTTCGATGATGCTGAAGTTGCCGAACAGCTGAATGCGGCCGATGGCCCGTCCGGGGATCCCCGCCTCGTTGGCCACCGCGCCGACGATCTCGCGCACCTCGACGCCGTCATCGCGGCCCACCTCGATGCGGTAGCGGCTTTTCCCCTCCTCGGGGCCGCGATCGCCGCGGCGCTCGCCGCGCTCGCGGAAGTTGCCGCGCTCCTCGCGCTGCTGACGGGGCGGCTGCTTGGGCTCGGGCAGTGCCTGCAGCGGCTTCTCTTTCTGCAGCAGGTAGACCAGGGCGGCGGCCACCTGCTCGCCGGAGAGCTCGTGCTCGAGTTCGATCTGCGCCACTACCTCGGTGAAGAAGTCCAGATCCTGCTCGGCCACGGTCTGCGCCACCATCGCCTTGAACTCATGCTGGCGCTTCTCGCTCAGCTGCTGGCGGCTGGGCAGCTCCATGGGGGTCAGTGGCTGGCGGGTGGCGCGCTCGATGGCGCGCAGCATGCGGGTCTCGCGCGGGGCGACGAAGAGGATCGCCTTGCCGCTGCGCCCGGCACGCCCGGTGCGGCCGATGCGGTGCACATAGGCCTCGGTGTCGTAGGGGATGTCGTAGTTGAGCACGTGGCTCATGCGCTCCACGTCCAGGCCGCGGGCGGCCACGTCGGTGGCGATGATGATGTCGATGCCGCCGTTCTTGATACGCTCGACGGTGCGCTCGCGCTGCTGCTGGTTCATGTCGCCGTTGAGGGCGCCGGTGGCGTAGCCGCGGGCCTCCAGCTTCTCGGCTAGCTCCTCGGTGGCACTCTTGGTGCGCACGAAGATGATCATCGCATCGAAGGGCTCGACCTCAAGGATGCGGGTGAGGGCGTCGAGCTTGTGGGTGCCGCTGACGGTCCAGTAGCGCTGCTCGATGTTGGAGACGGTGGCGGTCTTGGCCTCGATGGTGACCGTCTCGGGATCGTGCAGGTAGCGGTGGGTGATATCGCGGATCGCCTTGGGCATGGTGGCTGAGAACAGCGCCACCTGGCGCCCCGGCGGGGTGTGCTCAAGGATCCAGGTGACGTCGTCGACGAAGCCCATGCGCAGCATCTCGTCGGCCTCATCCAGCACCACGCTCTGCAGATCATCGAGATTGAGGGTGCCGCGGCGCAGGTGGTCCATTACGCGCCCCGGGGTGCCCACCACGACCTGCACGCCGCGCTTGAGGCGCTGCAGCTGATCGCCCATGGACTGGCCGCCGTAGATGGGCAGCACGTGGAAGTCGGGGATCTGGCGGGCGTAGGCCTGGAAGGCCTCGGCCACCTGGATGGCCAGCTCGCGGGTGGGGGCCAGCACCAGCAGCTGCGGGCGCTTGAGCGCCGGGTCGATACGCGAGAGCAGCGGCAGGGCGAAGGCAGCGGTCTTGCCGGTGCCGGTCTGGGCCTGGCCCAGCAGGTCGCGGCCACTGAGCAGCACCGGGATGGAGCGCGCCTGGATGGGCGAGGGGGACTCGTAGCCGAGTGCTTTCACGGCCTCGAGAACGGGGGCGGCGAGGCCGAGGCCTTCGAAGCCGACCGGGGATGTTTCGGTCATTAATAGTGCCTTGCGCCGGGCGGCGCGGTTGCAGATAGTCGGGGCCATTACCGGCCTGGACCGCCCAGTATAACCGATTTAGCGACTTATTGCTGCGTTTGCGGCAGGCGGCGCACGTACTCGTACATGACGATGGAGGCGGCAACGCTGACATTGAGGCTCTGGGTACGGCCGAACTGGGGGATGGAGAGGGCGCGGATATCCGGGTAGTCGGCGCGATCGAAGCTGATACCCATCTCCTCGTGGCCCATGATGAAGGCGGATTTCTCCGGCAGCTCCGCTCCCGCCAGCGACTCCTCGGCATCGGGCTCCAGGGTGAAGAGGGTATAGCCGCGCTCGCACAGCTCCCGGTAGCAGCTGTCGAAATCGTCGTGCCAGCGGGCCGGCACACACTTCAGGGCTCCCTTGGCCGGTGCCGGGTCGAAGGGGCCAATGTCGATGAGGTGGATCTCGTGCGCGCCGAAGGCCTCAGCCGTGCGGAAGATCTTCGGCACGTTGAAGCCCGCCTTCAGGTGGTCGAGGACGATGATGAAGGGGTGCGCCCCCGGCTCGGCCAGTAGGTTGCGGCGGCGGTGTTTTTCATAGCGCTTGAGGGCCTGGCCGCGTTCACGGCGCAACTCCTCGCGGCATTGGCGGCTGACCATGGCGGACTCCAGTGCTGACGAGGCGAAGACCATAGGCAATTGGCGCGCCACGGGCAAGTGAGGCGAGGGTATGGACAGCCACTGAGTGGCTGTCTACACTCGGATTTAGATGACAGATGTCAGCATTTGCCTACGCAAACGAAGCTGAACGCAAACGACTCAGGACAAGGATGACTGTATGAGCGGATGGGAAGAGGAGATCCTCACGCTAATCGAGCGTGACATCCAGAGTAACCGACTGATCCTCCCCTCGCTGCCCGAGGTGGCGGTACGTGTGCGCACGCTGACCGCCGACGAGCGTTGTACCCCCGCCAAGCTGGAGAAGGAGATCGCCAAGGACGCGGCCATCACCGCGCGCCTGCTCAAGGTGGCCAACTCATCGGCCATGCGCACGAGCAAGGAGGTCACCTCGCTCAAGCAGGCCATCACCCGACTTGGACTGAATCTGGTGCGCTCGCTGGTGACCCAACTCTCCATCCTTCAGGGCATGCAGGCGTGTGGCGACAAGGCACGACTGCGCGGCTTCGTCGCCAGTGGGCTCAAGGTAAGTGCCCTCTGTCATGCCCTGGCCGACGGGCACGATCACCTCGATGCGGAACAGTCGGCGCTGGCTGGGCTGTTGCACGATATCGGCAAGCTGCCGCTGCGCCAGTTTCTCGGTCACTACCCCAAGGTGCGCGACAATGCCGCCCTCTGTCAGACCATTGAGCAGCGCCTGCATCCCCAGGTCGGGGCTCTGCTGCTGGAGCACTGGAACTTCCCCGCCGAGTTGGTCCAGGTGGCGGCCGAGCATGAGCAGGTCGAGCGCGACCCGGAAGAGCGCCCCGACTACGTGGACCTGGTGATCGCCGCCAACCTCATCCACTACGGTACCGAGCATGGTCGCTATGCCCATCTAAACAACCGCCTCATTCCGGCGCTGGAGAAGTGTCGCCAGGATGGGGGTGAGCGCGGCAAGCGTCGCCTGGAGCTCTCGCTGGCCCTGCTCAGCGCCTGAGGTGGGGCAAGCTGGTAAGCTTGGCCCCATGCAACAAAACCAACTTCCAAAACAGGGTAAGAGCGCCATCCGCCAGGCGGCGGTCGAGCTGTTGCTGAGCCATCGCTGGGCAGCGCTGGCCACGGTGGATGACGAGGGGCTTCCGGCGGCATCGATGGTGGCCTATGCGCTGGAGGCGGAGTGTCAGGGTATTCTCCTGCACCTGAGCGCCCTGGCGGCACACAGCAGCCATCTGCTGGCCCGCCCGCACGCTTCGCTGGTGGTGAGTGCAGCGGAGGGTAGTGAGGATCCGCAGCAGTTGCCGCGCCTGAGTCTCAATACCTCGGTTGAGGTGCTGGAGCGCGACAGCGATGAATATGCGCGCGCGCGGACGCTCTACCTGGAATCTCTACCCGATGCCGAGCCGCTGTTCGGTTTCGGCGACTTTCGCCTTTTTCGCCTGCGCCCGATCACGGCCCGCTATGTCGGTGGCTTCGCCAACGCTCACACTCTGGATAGTGAGGCGCTGGCGGCCGGCTGGCGCCTGTTGAAGGCGCCATCCTGACTATTCGGGGCACTCTCCCAGGTACTGACCCTCCAGTTCGAAGATCATCGCCTGCGGCGGGTTGATGCTGCCAAGCACCTGAATGTAGACGTTGCCGTGGGCCTGCTCCCCGCTGAAGTGCAGTCGGCCCTGACCGTGTACCAGCTCCTCATCACTGGAGCAGTCGACGAACCATAGCAGCGGCTCGGTCAGCAGCCCCTGGTGCGGGGTGTGACGGCACTCGGCGTGGCGCTCGATGTGCGGTACCGGATCGCTGGGGCTGAGACACTGCTCGATCTGGTAGTCGGTGAACTCCTGAGGGGTGCCCACCAGCTGGTAGTCGATGGTGAATCGCCACAGCCCCTCGCGCGGCGCGAGCGGTGTCGGCTCGGCAGAGGCCGCGCAGGCGGCGGTGGAGGCGGTGAGTAAAAGCGCCGTGAGAATCCGTTTCATATTGTGTCCTCTCTGTGCTGCCCTCCCGATCTGACGCCGGGTAGGGAAATTGCTCATCTTCTTTGATGGGCCTGTGCTAAGCATAGCAAGATGTAGCGTCAGATTAGAAACTGCCGCTGCTGCCGGCAAATACCTTGTGTT
>JBFFRO010000073.1:0-7542 GCA_041572995.1 Thiohalomonadaceae bacterium | reverse complement strand
TTGTGGACAGGGGTTGTTTTGCTGTTGCTCAGTGTGCTCCAGTGGTTGGCGCCAGGCTTGCTGCACCTTACCGGTGAGTCATTCTTTATTCTTGTCATCAATGTTCTTCTCGTTTCTGGTGCGATGCAGTGGTACGAAAGAATCAAGGAGGCCAGGGAGTCACAATTACTTGATTCTGCTGGTCTCCTCAAGGAAGAGGTGCGCTTAAAAGAGCAGGAGCTTGATGAGCAGATTAATGAGCAGCGTCTAGCAAAGCAGATGCTGAACGATACTCAGGCGCAACTTCAGGAGACCGTTGCCCGCATGCGCAGTATTTTTGATACGGCAGCAGATGGCATCATATTGATTGATAGCGACAGCATTATTAGAGAGTTCAGCCCGGCTGCTGAGAGGATGTTTGGATACGGTAGAGATGATGTCATCGGTCATGACGTGGATGTGCTCATGCCAGAGGGCTACAGGGCAATGCATCACGACGGGATGAAACGATACCTCGATGGTGAAGCCGCAAAGGTTATTGGTACTCAGCAGGAGGTGGTTGGACTTCATCGCGACGGGACAGAGTTTCCCATGGATATTGCAATAACAGAGACGCTGATTGCTGGAAAGGTCTACTTTACGGGGATCGTGCGTGATGTTTCCCAGCGTAAGCTTGAGCAGAAGGCGATGGCGGATGCTGTTGAGACCTCAGAGGCAGCCAACAAGGCAAAGTCTGACTTTCTTGCGAATATGAGTCATGAAATTCGTACGCCCATGAATGCGATTATTGGTATGTCGCATCTGGCCCTGCAGACAGACCTGAGTCGCAAGCAGCGCAATTACATAGAAAAGGTGAATCGCTCTGCCGAATCTCTACTTGCGATTATTAACGATATTCTTGATTTCTCCAAGATTGAGGCGGGTAAGATCGATCTTGAGGAGACCAACTTTACTATCGATGACGTCCTCTCCAGCGTCTCCCACCTTGAGGGTATTAAGGCCAAGGAGAAGGGTGTTGAGATGATTTTCGACATGGATGTGGATATGCCGACGGCTGTGATTGGCGACCCGACACGGATTCGCCAGGTCATGATTAACCTGGTCAACAATGCCGTCAAGTTTACTGAGTCGGGTGGCGATGTGATTTTAAGCCTTGATGCACCTGAGGTTCATGACGAATCGATGGTGCTTCACTGTGCGGTGCGTGATACGGGTATCGGCATGAGTGCCTCCCAGGTGGACAAGTTGTTTCACTCGTTTACTCAGGCTGACTCCTCGACGACGCGCAAATATGGCGGTACTGGTCTGGGGCTCTCCATTAGCAAGAAGTTGGTCAATATGATGGGTGGGGAGATCTGGGTTGAGAGTGAAGAGGGTGTCGGCAGCACCTTCCACTTTACGCTCAATCTGGGTCGACAGAGAGGTGTTGAGCGACGCAGTAAGTTTGCTGATGTTGAGTTGCATGCACTGCGTGTGCTGGTCGTGGACGATAACAGTACTGCGCGCAAGACCCTGGGTGCACTACTGGGCAGCATGGGGATGCGACAGACTCAGGTTGCCGGCGGTGAGGAGGCGATAGATGAGCTGGTGGCCAGCAATGATCATGACCCTTACCACCTCATGCTTATTGACTGGAAAATGCCGGGCCTGGACGGGGTGTCGACGGCGCGCCTGATCCAAGGCAATGACCGAATTACCCATCCGCCCAAGGTTGTGATCACCACCGCGTATTCGACGGAGGAGGCGAGTGCCTGCGCTTCTGACATTGATGTGGCGGCTTATCTGAATAAGCCCATTACCCAGTCGAGCCTGCTTGATGTGATTATGTTGGCGACGAATATTTCCGGTGTCTCAGATAAAAGTGTTGTTTCCAGTGAGCAGAGGCTGCTCGACAATATCGCAGCACTGCAAGGTACCAAGGTCCTGCTGGTCGAGGATAACGAGGTCAATCAGGAGTTGGCACTCGAGCTGTTGAGCATGAACGGTATTGATGTTGTCACTGCCATGAATGGTCAGGAGGCGCTGGATATTCTCGACAAGGAGCCGGTTGATGGTGTCTTGATGGACTGCCAGATGCCGGTAATGGACGGCTATGAGGCGACTCGTCGCATTCGTGAGCAGGAGCGTTTTAAATCCTTGCCGGTGCTGGCGATGACAGCCAATGCCATGGCGGGTGACCGTGAGAAAGTGCTGGCCGTTGGTATGAACGATCACATCGTAAAACCGATTAATCTCGCGGATATGTTCCAGATTATGGCCACCTGGATCACCCCCGGTTACCCAACCACTCCAGAGGTAACGCTCGATGTGACACCTGGCACAGCCCAGAGTGAGACACTGCCCGATATTGACGGTGTTGATGTTGACGAAGGTCTGGCTCGTGTACAGGGCAACCTTCAACTCTATCTGAAATTGCTGCACAAGCTGGCAGACAATCACACGAATTTCGCTAAACAGTATGAGCGGGCAGCGAATGCGGGCGCGTGGCCTGATGCTCAGCGTATCGCCCACTCGCTCAAGAGTGTGGCAGGCAGCCTTGGTGCGACCGAGTTACAGGCCTTGTGCTTGCAGTTGGAACAACAGGCTGGCGATGAGAGATTGGATAGCAACACCCTTTCCAAGGCTGCAGAAGTGCTCGAGCGGCTGATCTCGTCCATTAATGCGCTCGCCACTGGCGAAGCACCCGTGGGCGAGGAGGCTTCTGACTGGGAGGCTATGCTCGAGCTGCTGGCTACGCTGGAGCCACAGGTCGCTGAGTTTGATACCGCTGCGCTGGACACCCTTGAGAGCTATATCTCGAAGTTCCCCGCAGGCACGCTAAAGGTGCTGGCGACGTCTCTGGAGAATGCCCTGGAATCCTACGATTTTTCCACAGCAGCGGAGCTGGTCATACGTATGCGCGACGAGGTTGCCAAGCTCGCTGGCAAGCCATAGGGAGTCTGAGTAAGGTGCTGTGGTGTTTGGGGCGGGGCTCCGCGCAATACTACGAACCTCTCAATGAAATCCACAGTGCTGCGGCATATCCCACACTTTACTGCGGGATATCGCTAGCTTTAGACATGGTGTTGGTTGTAGTACTTCAATTAAATCAATGCGTTACCAGTTGGACTGATTCCTGCTATTAGCAGTTAGTTTATTCACGCTTAGCTAATACAAGGTAGGAATCTATGTCGATCCCCCCGGTTCGTCGCGCACTGCTCGCTGCGATGGTCTGCTCCCTTTCCACCGCCGTCTCGGCCGAGTCCCTGGGTACCATTCAGGTGGAGTCCTCAACCATCGGTGACCGCTTTGAGGATAAGCGCGGTGAGCCCTCCAGCCAGGCGGTGATCAGCGGCGAACAGGTGGATGCTGCCCACAGCGAGAATATCCAGGATCTGCTGCAGGGGATCCCCGGTATTACCACCGAGCTGCAGAGCGGCGACTCCCTGAAGATCCACATTCGTGGCGTCGAGAATCAGGTGTTCATGGGTGAGAAGCCCGGCGTGGCGGTGGTGATCGACGGTGTACCCGTATTCGAGCGCACCGGCCGGGTAAATATCGATCTGGATAACATCGAGTCCATTCGTGTGGTCAAGGGTGGTGCCTCCTACCTATTCGGTGACGATGCCCTGGCCGGTGCGGTGATCATTACCACCAAGAAGGGGGCCCGTCATGCCGGTGTCCGTGTGGCCGGCGAGGCGGGTAGTTTTGGCTACAAAAAGGGAGTGGTTCGCGCCGGTTACGCCGGTGATGACAGTGCAGCTCACGTGCAGGTCTCCCGCCGTGAGACGGAGGGATACTACGCTGACTCTGCCTCCAGGGCCGATTACGCCAACGGCAAACTGCAGTACTACCTGAGTGATGCCAGCGACCTGCAGCTGGGTTTCGAGCTCTCCAATCGCAAGAAGAACAGTCACGGTGCAGTGAGCGGTGTGACCGCGGCTACCCTCGATCCGACCAGTATCGACCCGGCCTATAACGACTATGCCAACCACTTCGATGTGGACCTACAGAAGTACTTCCTCACCTATAACCGTGACCTTGCCAGCGGCGATAGCCTGACGCTCAATACCTACCGTTTTAGCGATCACACCCGCTACCTCTCGGCACCGCTGGCCAACGATCCGAGCAGCTATACCTATGGCAATGACTACCAACAGGTACAGCGCGGCATTAAGGGGGAGTACCGTAGCGAGGGCGATGCCCTGGCCTGGATGTTGGCCACTGACCTGCGCGCCAACCGCTATGACTCCGAGGTGCTCTACCAGGTTGCCGGAGCGCTGCCCTATCCGCCATTCACCGTCTACAACCCGGGCGATGTTTTCGATGACAACAGCACCGACGAGCGCGTGCTCGCGGTCTATGGCGAGATGAAGTTCCGTCCTGCCGATAAGTGGCTGGTGACCCTCAACGGGCGCAGTGATCGCATCAACCTCGACTATGCCGACAACACGGCCACCGCCTTTAGCAATGACAGTGGTACGCGTGATTTTGCGGTCTCTTCCTGGCGCCTGGGCGGTAACTACGCCGCTTCTGAACGTCTCGATTTTTACGGCAACCTCTCCACCGGTTTCCGCGCACCATCGGTGAGCCAGCTCTTCGTCGGCACCGGTTCGCCGACCATGCGCGTCGACCCCAACCCGGACCTGGTCCCCGAGCGCTCGCTGAACATGGAGCTGGGTATTCGCCGTAGTGGAACACTCTTCGGACTGCCCACCGACCTGGATGCGGCCATCTTCCAGATCGACCGTGCCGACCATGTGCAGGCCAGCGCCGGGCAATACACCACCGATGCGGTCAATCGCTACGAGAATGTCGGTGACATGCGCAGCCGCGGCCTGGAGCTGACGCTGAAGACCACCGCCAGCGCAAGGCTTGCCTGGGATGTTGCCTACACCTATCTCGATGCCTACTACCTGACGTATGACAACTTCAACCTGCGTACCTGTGCCGCGGTCAACCCCTTCAGCGGCCTGTGCACCACTTACGTCACTACCCCTTACGACAATGCAGGTAATGCGATTCCGCGCACCCCCAAGCATCATCTCAACCTCAATGTGCGCTACGCACCGGCCAGTCACTGGTTGCTGACGACCGAGGTCGATAGCACCAGCGCTTATTTTGCCGATGAGATCAATCAGGAGGAGATCGGCGGCCATACCGTGGTTAACCTGCTGCTTGCCCACGAGCGTGAGATGGTGGGGGGCAACTGGGAGTTCTTCGCCCGCGTCGACAACCTCTTCGACCGCAGCTACTACAACACCGTGCGTGGCTATACCGACGGCAATCTAGATGGTGTCTATAACGCGGAGGACCTGTCGCTGGTGGTCAACCCGGGACGCCGCTACAACCTCGGTCTGGCGGTGAACTTCTAATGCTCGGGGTAAAGCATCGAGTGTTACTGCTGCCGCTGCTGCTGTTGGTAGCGACGCTAGCCCAGGCTGAGGGTGGCCTCCGCTGGAGCAGCGAGCCAGAGGCAGGTATGGAGGCGCCTGCCGCAGCCGGGGGAGAGCATGCCGGCCACGGCCGTCGCGCACCGACCCTCTATCTGCACGGTGCTAGCGAGGGGGTGACGGCACGCATGGTGCTGCCGACCCTGGTGCGGCGTCCGTTGTCGGTCACCGGGCAGGGGCAGGTGAAGCTTCCCTCCAGCGGCCTCGACAACTACCACCTGCTGAAGGCGGTGCGTCAGAGTGGCCAGAGGCTGGAGACCGCGCTGCGTTATCACTACTTCAACGGCAAGCCCAGTGGCTACAGCCCACAACTGCTGCTGGATATGAAGCACTCGGCACTGGCCATTACTCCCGCGCCGCTGCCACGCGAGCACTGGCGCTACGAGAGCGATAAGTCCTTCGATTTCCTGATCAGCTTTAATGGCGAGCCACTGGTGAATCAGCGGGTGGTTCTGGAAAGCTCCAATGGCTCTCGCATGGAGGTCAAAAGTGGGCTGGGAGGACGACTGCGTATCCAGTTGCCCGATGACTTCGATGGAGTCAAACCGGGGCGGCGTGCCAATCGTCCCGCCGAGTTCACCCTTAGCGTCGAGAAGGCGCAGCAGGGGGTGGCCCACATCACTACCCTGAGCGCGCCCTATCATGTGAATCCCAGCCACTGGCGCTCTACCTGGGGTGGCCTTGCCGCCATGGGATTCGGCTTTTTCGCGGGCCTGTTGTGGCTGCGCCGCGTGCGCCGAGAGGAGGCGTAGATGAACCTGACAATCCTGCGCAAGCTGGTACAGCTCGCGGCCTTTCTTTTCCTGGTGTATGGCTCGACCATCGTCGGCTTCTATACTGCGGAGAAAATCTCGGTCGCCTTCCCTGCACTGAGTTGCGCCTACGACACCCAGACCGCCGACTACTGCACCCTGATCCCGTTCCAGCACCAGATGGATCACCGCCTGGGAATGATCGCGGCGCAGGGCGGCAATCTGCTGATGGCGCTGCTACCGACGCTGATTACCCTGGCTACCTTTGTGCTGATGTTCGTGGTGCTGAACAAGGCCTTCTGTGGCTGGATCTGCCCGCTGGGCTTCTTTCAGGAGATCCTTTCCATCATCGGTCAGAAACTGGGCCTGAAGCGCATCGAGTCGCTGCCGCCCAAGCTGGTGGACCGCATCCGTCCCTGGAAGTGGATCATCCTGCTGCTGCTGGTGTTTGGTTTCCCGCTACTGACCGGGCTGGGCCTGACCGGGCATGAACTGGGCGACCCCTACTGCCAGATCTGCCCCAGCCGCATCCTCACCTCCATGGCCACCGGCGATACCAACCAGCTCTACGTAGACACCTCCTCGGCGGGGTATTTCTTCCTCTCGCTGCTGGCCAACCTCATCTTCGGCCTGATGTTGGCCTGGGGGCTGTTTGTGCGCCAGCCCTTCTGCCGAATCTGCCCGATGCTGGCACTGCACGCCGCCTTCCGCAAGATCGGCCTGGTGCGTTTGGTGAAGAACGCCAAACCGCGCTGTGAGAAGTGCGGGCTCTGCGCCAAGGCCTGTCCCATGGATATCCGCGAGATTCACACCGACATGGAGCACAAGAACGTGCTCTTCGCCGACTGCACTCTCTGCGGTCGCTGCGTGGAGTTCTGTCCGGACAAGGATGTGCTGCAGATGAAGTACACCGTATTGCCCATCTTCCGCGCTGACCCGGGCTACTTCAAGAAGCGTAAACAGGCCCAGGGGCTGTGGGAGAAGGCTAACCTTCTGGCCTGGTGGGGCCGACGCAAGGAGCCCCGCGGCTAATGGAGGTTCTGGTCCTCAGCTTCGGCGCCGCCATGCTCCTGGGGTTGGGCTTCGGCGCCGGTCCCTGCAACATCACCTGCCTGCCCTATCTGGGGCCGGTGATGCTGGCCGATGGTGGAGCCTGGCGCATCGTACTGCCTTTCTCCCTGGGGCGGCTCAGCGGCTATGCGGCCCTTGGCGCCGTCGCCGGCGTGCTCGGCGAGGTGGTGACCCGCCACCTGGAGAGCGGTCCGGTGGGCTTGCTGCTGGGCGGCGCCTCAATTTTCCTCGGCGTGATGCTGTGGCGCCGGGCGGGGCGGGGCAGCTGTTCTGTTGGCAGTGAGACTGCCGTTGCCGAGGTGGAGATC
>JBFFRO010000072.1:0-7560 GCA_041572995.1 Thiohalomonadaceae bacterium | reverse complement strand
TACCACAACGACCCGGGCCTCAATCACGAGATCCTGGAGGAGTTCCAGACACTGGGCTACCCGGTGCTGTCGATTCGTTCCATACCCAAGGACCCGGCCTACCTGCAGCGCTTCTTCAAGCAGCAGGTGGAGGAGGGGAGCATTGCCGATGCCTTCGACATCCGTGACGTCTGGCCCGAGAACTACTCGGTTAACAGCACGCAGAAGGTGTGGGCCGCCAAGTTCGCCGCGGCGCACAAGAACGTGGCGGTGCTGGATCTCTCGAGCTTCAAGTGCGGTCATGATGCGCCCACCTATGGCATCATCGACAAGGTGATCGCCACCAGCAAGACCCCGTACCTGGCGATGCACGACCTGGATGCGAACAAGCCCAGTGGTTCCATCAATATCCGCGTCAAGACCTACTCCTACTCCCTCAACCTCTACCGTGAGCAGTTGAGTGATCAGGCCGAAAATCTCAGTGAGTTGGAGCGCTCCATCCACGCCAAACGCTGTGAACTGGTGGAGAAGCACCTGGCCGAACTGGCCGCGCGGCACAAGGATGAGGATGCCGACAGCTGGGCCTCGGTGGAGAACGCCTACCGTGCCTACCTGGACAAGGGCGCAGAGGCGGTGGTGAAGGTCGATTTCGAACGTAAGGCACAGCCGGCCGAGCACTCTGATGAGGGCACGAGTCAGGGCAACCGAAAAAGCGGAGAGTGATTCAGATGCAGGCTCAACAATCGCAGGTTTCTACCGTCAGCTTCGACGCCATCGAGGCGGAGCTCAAGGCCTTCGAGGAGAAGGAGCGCGAGCGTCTTGGTTTGGACAACCCCAAGCAGTGGAAAGAGGAGGCGGCCGCCGGCTTCACCCGCGAGCAGCGCGGCAGAACCACTATCCTCTTTGGTGGCCTGACCATTATGCAGGACCAGCTGATCAGCGCGGCGCTGGATGCGCTCGGCTACAACACCAGCCCGCTGGACTGTGCCGATAACGATGCCCTGCAGCTGGGTAAGGAGTACGGTAACCGCGGCCAGTGCAACCCGACCTACTACACCGTCGGCAACCTCATTAAGTACCTCAACCACCTGCGCGATGATAAGGGCCTGAGCCCGCAGGAGATTGTCGATAACTACATCCTGCTCACCGCCGGTGGCTGCGGCCCCTGCCGTTTTGGCATGTATGTCACCGAGTACCGCAAGGCCCTGCGCGATGCCGGCTACGATGGTTTTCGCGTGCACTTCTTCCAGCAGGATGTCGGTTCGGTGGAGAGCACCGAGGAGACCGGGCTGGAGTTCAACTTCGCCTTTTATCGCGATGTGGTGCGAGCGATCATGGCCGGCGATGTGCTCAACCTGATGGGCTATCGTATCCGCCCCTATGAGCTGGAGGCCAATGCCACCGACAAGGCGCTGGACCGTTGCCGCGATACGGTCGCTGAGGCCTTCCGCAACAAGAAAAGCGTGGTCAAGGCGCTACGCCGTTGCCGTGCCATCCTCAATGAGGTGAAGGTGGACCGCCTGCAGCCCAAGCCCAAGGTCGCGGTGATCGGCGAATTCTACGCCATGACTACCGAGGGTGATGGCAATTACCGCTTGCACCGTTTTCTCGAGGGCGAGGGGGCCGAGGTGGATATCCAGCCGGTCAGCAACTGGGTGCTGTACATGCTCTGGGAGACCCGCAGGGATGCTCAGCAGAAGATGGGCCTGCGCCGCGGACAGGAGGAGTTGGCCATGTTGCCGGTCGGTCACCAGGAAAAGGAGGGCAAGTCGCACCTTGTCGCCCTGTTTACCCGTGTGATCGAAAAAGTGGTTCGCTTTAGCTTCAATCGCTACGCCAAGGCCATTGGCCTTAGCGGCTACCACCTCTCCGATGCGGGTGCCCTGGCCAAGCTGAGTGAGGAGTACTATCTCTCCGATGTGCGCGGCGGCGAGGGGCACATGGAGGTGGGCAAGCTCATCTATACGGTGCAGAAGAAGAAGGCACACCTTGTGGTCAGCGTTAAACCGTTTGGCTGCATGCCCTCGTCGGCGGTCTCCGACGGCGTGCAAACGCTGGTTACCGCGCGCTTCCCGCAGGCCAACTTCCTCGCCATCGAGACCTCGGGCGATGGTGCCGTCAACGTCTACAGTCGTGTACAGATGGCGCTGTTCAAGGTGCGTGAGAAGGCCCGGCGTGAGTTCGACGAGGCCCTGGCTGAGACCGGTCTCACTCTGGAGTCGGCCCGTGAGCGCTTGGCTGGCAAGTGCGAGGCCCCGGTTCACTATCCGAGTCACCGCGAGGCCTGCACGGCTGCTAATGGCCTCTACGAACTGGCTTGAGGAGTCGTCACTCAGGGCGCTATGATTGGCGCTCTGAGTCCCCATGATGCCGGAGCCCGTGCCTTTCCATGGACCTTAATGAACGTGAACAGCTGGAACTACAGCTGGCTGAGTTGCGCACCGAGCATCGCGATCTGGATGTGGCGATCAATGCCATGGCCGAGAACCCCGGTACCGACCAGCTGCAGTTGGCGCGCATGAAGCGACGTAAACTGGCGCTCAAGGACAGTATTTCCAAGCTGCTCTCGAAGTTGATCCCCGACCTTAACGCCTAGGGTTTAACCGGTCTCACCCGTGAGGCCGTCTCGCGGGCGCGCTCACGACACTCCCTGATATCCTCACCGTAGGCCAGCGCCACCCCCATGCGGCGGCGGCTGAAGGATTCGGGTTTTCCGAACAGGCGCAGCTCGCTTCGCGGCACTCGCAGAGCCTCGTCCACCCCCTCGAAGCTGATTCCCTTCTCCTCCATGCCGCCGTAGATGACGGCGCTGGCACCCGGACTGCGCAGTGCGGTGTCCACCGGCAGGCCGAGGATGGCGCGGGCATGCAGTTCAAACTCGTTTTGCCACTGGGTGCTCATGGTCACCATGCCGGTGTCGTGGGGCCGCGGTGAGACCTCGCTAAACCACACCTCGTCGCCCTTGATGAACAGTTCGACGCCGAACAGGCCGCGACCGCCGAGGGCGGCGGTGACCTTGTCGGCGATCTCGCGAGAGCGAGTCAGCGCGGTTTCGCTCATTGGCTGCGGCTGCCAGCTCTCGACGTAGTCGCCGCCCTCCTGACGGTGGCCGATGGGATCGCAGAAGTAGGTCACAGTGGTGCCGTTCTCATCGAGGGCGCGCACGGTCAGCAAGGTGATCTCGTAGTCAAAATCGACCATCTGCTCGACAATCACCCGCCCCTGGTCCACGCGACCACCACTGCGAGCGTAGTCCCAGGCCGGCTGCAGATCTGTGGCGTCCTTGAGGGTGGACTGGCCCTTGCCGGAGGAGGACATCACCGGCTTGATAATGCAGGGGTAGCCAATACCGCTATTTATCGCGGCCTCGACCTCATCGCGCGACTCGGCAAAGGCGTATTGTGAGGTGGGCAGTCCGAGTTCCTCAGCGGCAAGACGACGGATCCCCTCTCGGTTCATGGTCAGCTGGGTGGCGCGGGCGGTGGGGATCACCGTGGCCAGCCCATCTGCTTCAATACGTGCTAGCTCGTCGGTGGCGATCGCCTCGATCTCCGGGACGATGAGGCTGGGGCGTTCGCTTTCAACCAGCTTCCGCAGTTGCGAGGCATCGGCCATGTTAATGACGTGTGCGCGATGGGCGACTTGGTGGCCCGGGGCATCGGCGTAGCGGTCCACGGCGATCACCTCCACGCCAAGTCGCTGCAGGGCGATGATCACTTCCTTGCCCAGTTCGCCACTGCCGAGCAGCATTACACGGGTGGCGGAGGGGGTGAGTGGGGTGCCGATACGCATGCTCGAGTCTCATCAGTGACTGGTTGGAGCGCTGATTCTAACCATGCTCGGATGATAAATGTAAGGTCTAAAGCTGGTATGCGGAGAGCTCATCTTCCCAGTGTAGGGTGATTATCTCGCGGCCGTCCTTGCTCAGTTTGTTGTGATATCGACTGATCTCCTCTGCGTTGTTGCCGCAGAGAATGGGGAGCAGTTCACCAGCGTCAATAATTTCGAACAGACAGTGATGTAACCTCTCCTTGTCAGCGGGCTCCCGACAGCTTAAACAGAAGTTGACGAGAGCTGAGGGTGCGGCTGTTTCGGGCCCTAGGTAGCAGTGATTACAGTTCATTGCTCATATGTCTGTTGTAGGTGACTCTGCTAATCTTAGGACAATCGAGACCTACGCGAAGTAGGAGATAGACTGCATGCAGCGTAGGAAAAAGACTACATGTTAACTTGGTGCTAGTGCGTGAGGCCCGCGTGATAACTCTTGGCTATGGTATGGACTATGGCGATTCAGGACGAAGGAGAACGAGGTGTCCAACTGGAAAGATTCCTTGGTGGTGCGTATCGGAGCGGCACTTTTGCTGCTGTTCACGGTGGCGGCGACGACGTTGGGTTTCACCCTCTACGAGCTGGACCTGCGCAAGCACGACTACGTCATTCTCAACCTCACCGGCCGACTTAGCGGCATCGCCGCTGGGCTGGGTAGCACCAGTAATGTCGAGGCGTTACGGGCGCAGCTGGACGAGTACAGCCGCATTACCTCATCGTTGCGTGCGCGCCTGTTGGAGCCCGAGCTGACCGGTCGCGCCGATCCACTACGCTGCTCATGGGATGAGGAGTCCATTGCCCAACTGGATCACACCGCAGAGGTGTGGGAGGCCTTTCGTGCCCGCCTGGAGGCACTGCTGGGGCGTGGTGACCATGCGGCGGCCGCGGCGCTGATCACCCGCGAGGAGGCCCCGCTGCGGCGCATCTCCCTCGAGCTGGGGGCCGCCTTCCAGCGCATGATGGAGGGCAAGCTTGCACTGATCATGCTCATCAACCAGCTCAGCCTGTTGTTGGCGGTGATCACCATCATCGGTCTGATGTGGTTACTTCAGCGCAGTTTTGTCCGTCCGCTCCGGCTTACTCTGGATGGCATGCAGAGGGTAGCCCGTGGTGATTTCGCACATCGCATCAAGCACCAGCGAAACGACGAGCTGGGGCGTATGGGTGAGGCCTTCAACCACCTGGGTGAGCGGCTCGACGGCCTCTTCCGCCTCACCCGCCGCATCGATCAGGCGGCCACCATGGAGCAGACCCTGGAGGCGGTGTTCGAGGAGTTCTCGCGCATCTTGCCACTGGACTGGCTGGGCATGCTGAGTCTGGACCGTGAACAGGGCCGCTTCCTGCTGGAGCGTCGTCACAGCCACGGTGGTACCGGCCTGGAGGAGGGGAGTTGCTACGGCGCCGAGGGCTCGTTGCTGCTTCAGGCTCTGGAGAGTGGCGAGCCGCTGCATATCGATGATGTGGGGCGATTGGCCCGTGACAACCCACGCGCCGAGTTTGCCGCCACGCTGGCCGGAGATGGGCGCCGCTCGGCGCTCTTCTTCCCGCTACAGGACGGCGAGTGGGGCGCGATCCTCGCCTTCGCCGTGCGCGAGGGTGCCGCCTATGGCGAGGAGCACCTGGAACTGCTGAGTAACATCGCTGCGCAGGTGGGGCACGGCCTGGGCAAGACGGTGTTCACTGAGAACCTGGTTATCTCCGCCATTGAGGGCTTGGCCAAGTTGGCTGAGAGCCGTGACCCGGAGACCGGCGACCACCTGCTGCGCATGTCCATCTACTCGGCGCTAATCGCTGAGGAGTTGGGGCGGGAGGGGCCATATCAGGGCGAGGTCAGCCCGCAGTATGTGCGCGACATTCGTCGCTTCGCTCCCATGCACGACATCGGCAAGGTGGGCATAGAGGATGCCATCTTGCTCAAGCCCGGCAGGTTGGATGAGGACGAGCGGGCGGATATGGAGCGTCACCCCATCATCGGTGCTGAGGTGTTGCGCCGCTGTGAGGCACAGATGCAGGCGCTGGGGCGAAGCGTCTTCAATCTGGGTATCGAGATCGCTGAAGGGCACCACGAGAAGTACGACGGTAGCGGTTATCCGAAGGGGATCAAGGGCGGGGCGATCCCGCTGTCGGCGCGTATCGTCGCCTGCGCCGATGTCTTCGACGCCCTCACCTCACGTCGTCCGTACAAGGAGGCGTGGCCGTTGGATAAGGCGCTGAGCTTGATCGCGGATGAGGCAGGAGGGCACTTCGACCCCGAGGTGGTAGCCGCCCTGCAACGGGCCATGCCCCGGGTGCTGGAGGTATATGAACGGCTCAAGCACGTGTGAGGAGATTGCCCCTGCGTGTTTGGTGGCGATAATGAGTCTCAGTGGCTCGAGAAATGATAAAGCTTGTTGTTGCTCATGGGGTGATAGGAGGCACCTCCCCAAGGGCTTTTAGTGCTCTTTCTTAATCCACTTCGCCATGGTTAAAATCATTTTATCGGGGTCGATGGGCTTGGAGATATGGTCATCCATCCCTGCATCGAGCGCCTTCTTGATATCCTCGGGCATGGCGTTGGCGCTTAGGGCGATCACTGGCAGCGCCTTGAAGGCCTCGTTCTGGCGAATGCGGCGCGTTGCCTCATAGCCATCCATAATTGGCATCTGGCAGTCCATGAGTACACCGTCGAACTGCTGCTTCTCGAGGATATCCAGCGCCTCCTGCCCGTTGGCTGCGACCTGCACATTCATGCCGTTGATCGACAGCAACTCGGCGGCAAGCTCCTGATTAATTTCGTTGTCCTCAACCAGCAGTATCGATGCCTCACTAACGACGTTGCGGGCATCGTCCAGCAGCTGAGTGGCGGTATTTTCCGAGTCCGCCTCATGGGCATCGGCTTGAACCGCAGCTTTCCGCATGCGGGCAGTAAAGTGGAAGGTGCTGCCCTGGCCCTCGTGGCTTTCAACCCATATCTCACCGCCCATGATTTCGACAATCTTCTGCGAGATCACCAGTCCCAGTCCTGTGCCTCCATGGGTGCGGCTGGTGGAGCGTTCGGCCTGGCTAAAGGCCTTGAAGAGCTTCTTCCGCTGCTCGGGGCTAATACCGATGCCGGTATCGGTGACGGAAATGTGCAGGCTGACATCGCGCTCGCCATCTTCCTTGAGGCTGACCTCCAGGGTGACGGTTCCACCGTCATGGCTGAACTTTACCGCGTTGGTCATCAGGTTGAGCATGACCTGCAAGAGGCGCAGGGGATCCCCCTCTAGCCTCCTGGGAACATCCGGAGCGATTTTTACCGCGATCCTGATCTCCTTCTCCCGAGCCTTGATGCCGACGATGTCAGTCATATTATGGACGACATCCGTTAGGGTGAAGGTGGTGAGTTCCAACTCAAGTTTCCCCGCCTCGATCTTCGAGAAGTCGAGGATGTCATTGATGACCTGTAGCAGGTGATCAGCGGCGCTTTTTATCTTGCCGAAATAGTTCTTCTGCTTGTCGTCCTGCTCACTCTTCAGCCCCAGCCCGGCCATGCCAATGATGGCGTTCATCGGGGTGCGGATCTCGTGGCTCATGTTGGCCAGGAACATCGACTTGCTGATGTTGGCCAGGTCCGCCTGTTCCTTGGCTTTGAGCATGGCGATTTCGGCCTGCTTGCGCAGGGTCTTCTCGCGCATAATATCCATGGCGCGACTGGAGAGTCGCTCATACATGGTGAGCACGGTCTCGATCAGGATCTGCATCGATCCGCTCATCTCTTCAGCGGCGATACCC
>JBFFRO010000071.1:0-7593 GCA_041572995.1 Thiohalomonadaceae bacterium | reverse complement strand
GGATTCAGTTCCTCAAGCATGTCTCGCGCACCCGCCTGCTGCTGCACCTGGTGGATGTGGCCCCCTTCGATGGCTCTGACCCGGCCGATGCGGTGCGGGTGATTGTCCGCGAGCTGGAGAAGTTCTCCCCCGAGCTGGCCGAGCGCGAGCGCTGGCTGCTGCTCAACAAGGTGGACCTGCTGCCCGAGGAGGAGCGTGAGGCGCACTGCCAGGCGATCGTCGATGCTCTGCAGTGGCAGGGGCCGGTCTACCACATCGCCGCGCTCTCCAAGGCCGGCACCCGCCAGGTGATGCAGGATGTGATGGTGCGTATTGAGGAGCTGGCGGAGGAGGGGGCCGAGGCCAGCGCCGCCGGCGATAACGCCGACGCTGAAGAATAGGCTTTCGGCCCGCTCTTTCTCACGCTAAGCTTGCCGCCATGAGTGAACGTCAACGACTGAGCCAGGCCCGCCGCTGGGTGGTGAAGATCGGCAGTGCGCTGCTGACCAACGATGGCCGCGGCCTCAACCGCGAGGGCATTGCCGCCTGGGCCGGACAGATGGCCAGCCTGCGCAAGCAGGGGATCGAGCTGGTGCTGGTCTCCTCGGGCTCGGTGGCCGAGGGTATGAGCCGCCTCGGCTGGGAGAAGCGTCCCCACGCCCTGCACGACCTGCAGGCCGCCGCCGCGGTTGGCCAGATGGGCCTGGTGCAGGCCTACGAGTCCTGCTTTCAGGGTTACGGCCTGCATACCGCACAGATCCTCCTGACCCACGACGACCTCTCCAACCGTGGCCGCTACCTCAACGCCCGCTCCACCCTGCGTACCCTGCTGGAGCTGGGGGCGGTGCCGGTGGTCAACGAGAACGATACCGTGGTCACCGACGAGATCCGCTTCGGCGACAACGACACCCTGGCAGCGCTGGTGGCCAACCTGGTGGAGGCGGAGTTGTTGGTGATCCTCACCGACCAGGCAGGCCTTTGCGATAGCGACCCGCGCAGCAACCCCGACGCTAGATTGCTCTCCGAAGTGCGTGCCGAGGATGGCTCGCTGGAGGCGCTGGCGGGCGGTGCAGGCAGCCTGGGCCGTGGCGGCATGCTGACCAAGGTGAAGGCGGCCCGCCTGGCAGCCCGCTCCGGCACCGCCACGGTGGTCGCCTCCGGGCGTGAGGATGCCGTTCTTACCCGTATCGCCGCAGCCGAGCCGCTGGGTACTCTCTTTATCCCCGAGAACGAGCCACAGGCAGCGCGCAAGCGCTGGTTGGCCGGTCACCTGCAGCTGCGCGGTCGTATCGTTCTGGATGCGGGCGCGGTCAGGGCGCTGTGCGAGGGCGGGCGCAGCCTGCTACCGGTGGGGGTGAGCGGGGTGGATGGCCTCTTCGCGCGTGGTGAGATGGTCAGCTGTCACGATAGTGAGGGGCGTGAGCTGGCCCGTGGGCTGGTCAACTACTCGGCGGACGAGGTGAGCCGCATCATGGGCCACTCCAGTGACGCCATCGAGGGTCTGCTCGGTTACCTGGGCGAGGAGGAACTCATCCACCGGGATAACCTGATCCTCTGCTAAGGGACTTTTCTCCAGACAACAAAAAAGGCCGCTCAGTGAGCGGCCTTTTCGTGTAAGGGCGAACCCTTAACGGTATGGCTTAGGCCATGGCGCGAACGCGGGCGTTCAGGCGGCTCTTGCTGCGAGAAGCCATGTTCTTGTGCACCAGGCCCTTGCCGGCAGCCTTGTCCAGGGCGGAGGCGGCGGCACCGAAAGCGGCCTGGGCCTGCTCCTTGTCACCGGCGTTGATGGCCTTGAGCACGGCCTTGACGGTGGTACGCATGGCGGAACGCTGGGCGCTGTTCAGCTGACGACGCTTTTCGGCCTGACGGGCACGTTTGCGGGCTTGGGCGGAGTTGGCCACGGTGTTGCTCCTAATCTAAATTCGGTATCGGACTACGAAGGGCGGGCATTTTCTAATGTTTGGGAGGCAATGTCAACACCTGGATAAGGCGTGTATGATGGCGCCTGACCCATAACAAAGAAGAAAGTCCAGACGCCCGATGAGCCGACGCCTGTTGAAGTCCACCGCCGTGGTCAGTGGAGCCACCTTCGGCTCGCGTATTCTCGGCTTCGTGCGTGATGTGCTCTTCGCCCAGCTGTTCGGCGCCGGGGCCGCCACCGACGCCTTTTTCGTCGCCTTCAAGATCCCCAATTTTATGCGCCGTCTGTTCGCCGAGGGGGCCTTCTCCCAGGCCTTCGTGCCGGTACTCTCCGAGTACAAGAGCCAGCGAGAGCAGGCCGAGGTGCGCTCCCTGGTGGCGGCGGTCAGCGGTACCCTGGGCAGCTTCCTGCTGCTGCTGACCTTGGCGGCGATCGCCGGCGCGGCGGGGCTGGTGTGGGTCTTTGCCCCCGGCTTTAGCGACCAGCCGGAGAAGTTCGCCCTCACCACCGAGCTGTTGCGCATCACCTTTCCCTATCTGCTGTTGATCTCCCTGACCGCGCTGGCCGGCGGCATCCTCAACAGCTATGGGCGCTTTGCGCCGCCGGCTATTGCCCCCATCTGGCTCAACATCTCGCTGATTGCCGCCGCCGTGGTGTTCGCGCCGATGTTTGACCAGCCGATGGAGGCGCTGGCCTGGGGGGTGTTCGCCGCCGGGTTGTTGCAGCTGGCCTCGCTGATGCCGGGGCTGTGGCGCCTGGGGCTGCTGCCACGACCGCGCTGGGGCTGGCGCGACAGTGGCGTGCGGCGGGTGCTCAAGCTGATGCTACCGGCCATCTTCGGCTCCTCGGTGGCGCAGATCAACCTGCTGCTGGACACCATCATCGCCTCCTTCCTGATCAGCGGCAGCGTCTCCTGGCTCTACTACTCTGATCGCATGGTGGAGTTTCCGCTGGGGGTCTTCGGCATCGCCCTAGCCACGGTGATTCTCCCCAGCCTCTCGCAAAGACACGCCGAGGCCGACCCGCAGGCTTTCTCCCGTACCCTGGACTGGGGCTTGCGCTGGGTGTTGCTGATCGGGGCACCGGCGGCAGTGGGACTGATCCTGCTCTCCGGCCCCATCCTATCCACCCTGTTCCAGTACGGCGCCTTTGACGGCCACGACGTGGCCATGGCCCGCCTCAGCCTGATGGCCTACGGCCTGGGCCTGCTCGGCTTCATGCTGGTGAAGGTGCTGGCCCCCGGTTATTTTGCCCGCCAGGACACCCGGACCCCGGTGCGCATCGGCGTCATCGCCATGGTCGCCAATATGGCCATGAACCTGGTCTTCGTGGTGCCCCTAGCGATGGCCGGGGTGGAGGGGCCGCACGCCGGCCTAGCCCTGGCCACCTCACTTTCCGCCTTCATCAATGCCGGTCTGCTGTTTCGTGGTCTGCGGCGTGAGGGGACCTACCGGGCCGAGCCGGGATGGGGCGACTTTACCCTGCGCCTGCTCGCCGCCAACGTGCTGCTGGCGCTGCTGTTGTGGCAGGCCTCACCACCACTGGAGGCGTGGGTGGCGGCGGGACTGGGCGAGCGTGCCAGCTGGTTGGCAGGGCTCATCGCCGCCGCCGCGCTGCTCTACTTCACCAGCCTCTGGTTGCTGGGCCTGCGACCTGCTGCACTGCTGGGGCGCAGCCGTTGAAATAAGGTATAATTCGCCGCTTGCATCGACGAAGAGGAAACCCCGGCGGTATGGAGCTGATCCGCGGCCTGCACAACCTGCGACCCGCCCATCATGGCTGTGTCGCCACCATCGGTAATTTCGACGGCGTTCACCTGGGCCACCAGGCGGTGCTCGGGCGTCTGGCCGACAAGGCCGAGGTGCTGGGCCTGCCGACCACGGTGATCACCTTCGAGCCGCAGCCGCTGGAGTTTTTCGGCCAGGGACCGATGCCGCCGCGCCTGACCCGGCTGCGCGAAAAACTGCAGGCGCTGCGTCGTTTCTCGGTGGACCGCACCCTGGTGCTCTCCTTCAACCCGCAGCTGGCGCAGATGACCGCCTATGACTTCATCCACAAGCTGCTGATTGGTCAGCTGGGGGTGAAGTACCTGGTGGTCGGTGACGACTTCCGCTTTGGCCGTGATCGCTACGGTGATTTCGCCATGCTCCAGCAGGCGGGCGAGGAGCACGGCTTCGAGGTGGTGAGCATGAGCAGCTTCCTCCTCTGCGGTGAGCGGGTCAGCAGTACTGCCATCCGCCGCTCGCTGCAGGGGGGTAACCTGCAGCGTGCCCAGTCACTGCTGGGTCGCCCCTATCGTATGAGCGGCCGGGTGGCCCACGGCAACAAACGCGGACGCACCATCGGCTTTCCGACTGCCAACATCTTCCTGCACCGTAAGGCGACGCCGGTGGACGGGGTGTTCGCGGTGGAGCTCTACGGCGTCGAGGGCGAACCGGTGGCCGGGGTGGCCAATGTCGGCACCCGGCCGACGGTGGACGGCACCCGCTCGCTGCTGGAGGTGCACCTGTTCGATTTCGAGGGGGATATCTACGGCCGCCATGTGCATGTGGATTTCCTGCACCGCATCCGTCCCGAGCGCCGCTTCGATTCGTTCGAGCTACTGAAAAAACAGATCCTGAAGGACGCCGAGCTGGCTCGTGCGTTCTTCCAGTTACGTCATTAATGCAATAAGCCGGGCCGAGGCCCGACCGTGAGGACCCCGTGAGCGATTACAAAGATACGCTTAACCTGCCGCAGACCGACTTCCCCATGCGCGGCAACCTGGCCAAGCGCGAGCCCGATATGCTCAAGGCGTGGCAGGAGAAGGATATCTATCAGCAGATCCGTCAGGCGCGCGCCGGGCGCGATCCGTTCATCCTCCACGACGGCCCCCCCTACGCCAACGGTGAGATTCACCTCGGTCACGCGGTCAACAAGGTGCTGAAGGACATTATCGTCAAGTCCAAGGGCCTGAGTGGTTTCGACGCCCCCTACGTGCCCGGCTGGGACTGCCACGGTCTGCCCATCGAGTTGCAGGTGGAGAAGAAGATCGGCAAGGCCGGGGTGAAGGTGCCGGCGGACAAGTTCCGCGAGGCGTGCCGTGACTATGCGCGCAAGCAGGTTGAGCTGCAGCGCGAGGGCTTCAAGCGAATGATGGTGTTCGGTGAGTGGGACAACCCCTACCTGACCATGGACTTCAAGTTTGAGGCCGACATCATCCGCACCCTCGGCCAGATCATCGACGAGGGCCATCTGCACAAGGGTTCCAAGCCGGTGCACTGGTGTGTCGACTGCGGTTCGGCGCTGGCCGAGGCGGAGGTGGAGTACGAGGACAAGACCTCGCCCGCCATCGACGTGCGTTTCGAGGTGCTGGACGACGAGGCCTTCCTCGGTCGCGTGCAGAAGGCCGAGGCCCATCCGGGCGAGGGCCCCATCAACCTGGTGATCTGGACCACCACTCCCTGGACCCTGCCCGCCAACCAGGCGGTCGCCCTCAACCCGGAGCTGGAGTACGCCCTGGTGCAATGCGACGGTGTCGGTGAGCACGGCCCCGAGCGCCTGCTGCTGGCCGATGGCCTGCTCAAGGATGTGATGGGTCGCTACGAGGTGGAGGAGTACCGCGTTATCGCCACCTGCACGGGTGCCGACCTGGAGGGGTTGAAGCTGGCCCATCCCTTCTACGAGCGCGAGGTGCCGATCATCCTCGGCGATCACGTCACCCTCGATGCCGGTACCGGCGCGGTGCACACCGCCCCCGGCCACGGTCAGGAGGACTACGTCGCCGGCTCCAAGTACAACCTCGAGGTCGACAACCCGGTGGGCGGAGACGGCAAGTTCCTCCCCGGAACCGAGCTGTTCGAGGGCCAGCATGTGTTCAAGGCCAACGATGCGGTACTGGAGGTGCTGCGCGAGCGCGGCAAGCTGGTGCACGCCGCGGCACTGCGCCACAGCTATCCGCACTGCTGGCGCCACAAGACCCCGATCATCTTCCGCGCCACCCCGCAGTGGTTCATCTCCATGGAGCAGAATGGCCTGCGTCCGGCGGCGCAGGAGGCGATTAAGACCACCGAGTGGATGCCCGACTGGGGCCAGGCGCGCATCGAGGGGATGGTCAACAACCGCCCCGACTGGTGCATCTCGCGCCAGCGCAACTGGGGTGTGCCCATCGCGCTGTTCGTGCACAAGGTCTCCGGCAAGCTCCATCCTGATACCAAAGAGCTGATCGAGCAGGTTGCCCAGCGTATCGAGGCGAAGGGCATCGATGCCTGGTTCGACCTCGACCCCGCCGAGCTGCTGGGTGATGAGGCGAATGATTACGACAAGGTGGCCGACACCCTCGATGTCTGGTTCGACTCCGGTGTGACCCACGCCTGCGTGCTGGAGCGCCGCGACTACCTACAGCGCCCCGCTGATCTCTACCTGGAGGGCTCCGACCAGCACCGCGGCTGGTTCCAGTCCTCGCTGCTGACTAGCGTGGCCACCACCGGAAAGGCGCCGTACAAGTCGGTACTGACCCATGGCTTCACCGTCGATAAGAACGGGCACAAGATGTCCAAGTCGCTGGGTAACGGCGTAGACCCGGTGAAAGTATCCAACAATCTCGGTGCCGATATTCTGCGTCTGTGGATCGCCTCCACCGACTATCGCTACGAGATGACCTATTCGGACGAGGTGTTGAAGCGTACCGCCGACGCCTATCGCCGTATCCGCAACACCGCGCGTTTCCTGCTGGCCAACCTGGCCGGCTTTGAGCCCAGCGAGAACGCCGTGCCGTCGAATGAGCTGCTGGCCCTTGATGCCTGGGCGGTGGCCCGCGCCGGGGAGCTGCAGCGCGAGCTGCAGGCCGCCTACGATGAGTACGATTTCCATGTCGTCTACCAGAAGCTGCTCAAGTTCTGCTCCGTCGACATGGGCTCCTTCTATCTCGATGTGATCAAGGATCGCCAGTACACCACCCAGGCCGACTCGCTGGCACGCCGTTCGGCGCAGACCGCCATCTTCCACGTGCTGGAGGCGATGGCCCGCTGGATGGCCCCCATCCTCAGCTTTACCGCCGAGGAGATCTGGCAGCACATGCCGGGCGAGCGCGGGGACTCGGTCTTCCTCGAGGAGTGGTACGCCTTCCCCGAGTTGAGTCTTGGTGAGATGGACCTGGCCTACTGGGCCGAGGTGATGGAGGTGCGCGATGCGGTCAACCGCGAGCTGGAGCAGCTGCGCAACGCCGGCGGCATCGGTGCCAACCTGCAGGCCGAGGTGACCCTCATCTGCGGTCGCGAGATCCACGACCGGCTGATGCGCCTGGGCGATGAGCTGCGCTTCGTGCTCATCACCTCCACCGCCGATGTACAGCTGGCGGCCCAGGAACCCCCCGCCGAGGCGGCCCATTACACCCTGGAGAACGGTGATGAGATCTGGGTGATGGTGAGCGCCAGCGAGCACGCCAAGTGCACCCGCTGCTGGCACTACCGCGAGGATGTGGGCGCCAACGCCGAGCACCCCGAGCTGTGCGGCCGCTGCGTGGATAACGTGGCTGGTGAGGGCGAGGAGCGCAGCTTCGCCTAAGGGCGTGGCGATAGCACGATGTTGCGTTGGCTCTGGCTTACGGCCGCGGTGGTGGTGCTGGATCTGCTCACCAAGCAGTGGGCCTCGGCGCAACTGCTCTACGCCCAGCCGCTGGAGGTCACCGGCTTTTTCAATCTCACCCTGCT
>JBFFRO010000070.1:0-7615 GCA_041572995.1 Thiohalomonadaceae bacterium | reverse complement strand
TCAGCCTGGTCCTGATGAGCAATGTGCAGGCCTCGGGCCTGCCCGATTTTACCGAGCTGGTTGCCGAGAAGAGCCCGGCGGTGGTCAATATCAGCACCACGCAAAAGGTGAAGCACCAGGGCATTCCCGGTATCGAAATGCCGGACCTGCCCAAGGGGGGGCCCTGGGATGAGCTCTTTAAGCACTTCTTTGGTGGCCCCGGCGGGCCCAAGGGGATGCCCGAGCAGGAGGCCCGTTCGCTGGGCTCCGGTTTCGTCATCGATGCCGACGGCTACATCGTCACCAACAACCACGTGGTGGAGAATGCCGAGGAGATCATCGTTCGCCTCAGCGACCGCCGCGAGCTGGAGGCAAAGCTGGTCGGCAGTGATCCGCGTAGTGACATCGCCCTGCTCAAGGTAGAGGCCGACGACCTGCCGGTGGTGCGCTTTGGTGATGTCGATGACCTCAAGGTCGGGCAGTGGGTAATGGCCATCGGCTCGCCCTTCGGTTTCGACCACTCGGTCTCGGTGGGCGTGGTCAGTGCCCTCGGCCGTAGCCTGCCGAATGAGAACTACGTGCCCTTCATTCAGACCGATGTGGCCATTAATCCTGGTAACTCCGGAGGCCCGCTGTTCAATCTGGACGGTGAGGTGATTGGTATCAACTCGCAGATCTACACCCGTTCCGGCGGCTTTATGGGGCTCTCCTTTGCCATCCCGGTGGATGTGGCGATGGATGTGGTGGCCCAGCTTAAGGAGAACGGCAGCGTCTCGCGTGGCTGGCTGGGTGTGCTGATTCAGGATGTCACCCGAGAGCTGGCCGAGTCCTTCGGCATGCAGCGCCCGCACGGTGCGCTGGTGGCCAAGGTGCTGGATGGCTCCCCGGCGGCCAAGGCGGGTATCGAGGTGGGCGATATCATCATCAAGTTCAATGGCCGTCCCATTAATTACTCCGCCGACCTGCCGCCGCTGGTGGGCCGCGCACCGGTAGGCAAGCCCTCGGCCACGGTGGTGTTGCGCGATGGCCAGCGCCGTACCCTCAAGGTGGTGATCGGTGAGCTGCCCGAGGAGGAGGAGTTGCGTCAGGCGGATGCCGGTGGCGGCAGCGCCCAGGGGCGTGTGCCGCGTGTAGGCCTCAAGCTCGGCGAGCTGAGCGCCGAGCAGCGTGAGCAGCTGGGCGTGGATAAGGGTGGCTTGCTGGTTACCGATGTGGAGAAGGGGCCTGCGGCCCGCGCCGGCCTGCGTCCGGGTGATGTGATCCTCAAGCTCGCCGGGCGCGAGGTAGTGGACCTGACACAGTTTCGCGAGCAGGTGAAGGATCTGCCCACGGGGCGCCCGCTTCCACTGCTGGTACTGCGCGGCGAGGCCCCCATGTTCCTAGCCATGCGCATCGACGAGTAGTGGCGGAGCGGCTCTACCTCTATTACCGGGTCGACTGCGGTCTCTGCGAGTTGATGGTCGAGGAGATCGCCCCGCTGCGGGAGGAGTTGGGTTTCGAGCTGGAGTTGCGTGATGTGGACGCTTGCCCCGAGTGGGCGGCCACCTACGGTGAGCGGGTACCGGTGCTGGAGGGGGAGCGGGGCGAGCTCAGTCACTTTTTTCTCGACCCGGATGCCCTCCGGGGCTATTTCGCAAGCATCTGATCTCCGGTAGAATTCGCCCTTTCCCCGGAACCCTGCCGTAGTGGTTCCGCGAGCTGGAACCGAAGAATCGACCGTGACTGACCTCAAGCATATCCGCAACTTCTCCATTATTGCCCACATCGACCACGGTAAATCGACCCTGGCTGACCGCTTTATCCAGATCTGCGGGGGGCTGAGCGATCGCGAGATGGAGGCCCAGGTGCTTGATTCCATGGACCTGGAGCGTGAGCGCGGCATCACCATCAAGGCCCAGAGCGTCACCCTCGATTACACCGCCAGCGATGGCGAGACCTACCAGCTCAACTTCATCGACACCCCCGGCCACGTCGATTTCTCCTACGAGGTCTCCCGCTCGCTGGCTGCCTGCGAGGGCGCGCTGCTGGTGGTGGATGCCTCGCAGGGCGTTGAGGCCCAGTCGGTGGCCAACTGCTACACCGCCATCGAGCAGGGGCTGGAGGTGATGCCGGTACTCAATAAAATCGATCTGCCCGCCGCCGATCCGGAACGGGTGAGTGAGGAGATCGAGGATATTATCGGCATCGAGGCGATCGATGCCCCCCAGGCCAGCGCCAAGACCGGACTCGGTGTCGAGGGGGTGCTGGATGCGCTGGTCAAGCGCATCCCGCCGCCAGAGGGGGACCGTGAGGGACCGCTCAAGGCGCTGATTATCGATTCCTGGTTCGACAACTACCTGGGCGTGGTCTCGCTGGTGCGGGTGGTCGAGGGCACCCTGCGCAAGCGCCAGAAGTTCATCACCATGTCCAATGGTCGATCCCACCAGGCCGACCGGGTCGGTATCTTCACCCCCAAGATGAAGGATCTGGATGCCTTGCAGGCCGGAGAGGTGGGCTACGTCGTCGCCGGCATCAAGGAGATCGACGGTGCTCCGGTGGGCGACACCCTGACCGGTGTCGACTCCCCCGCCGATGAGGCCTTGCCAGGTTTCCAGCAGGTGCAGCCGCGAGTCTTTGCCGGCCTCTTCCCGGTCAGCGCCGAGGATTACGAGGACCTGCGCGACGCACTGGCCAAGCTGCGCCTGAATGATGCGGCGCTGTTCTATGAGCCGGAGACCTCTACTGCACTGGGCTTTGGTTTCCGCTGCGGCTTCCTCGGCATGCTGCACATGGAGATCATCCAGGAGCGCCTGGAGCGCGAGTACGACCTGGACCTGATCACTACCGCGCCGACAGTGATCTACGAAGTGGAGACCACCAAGGGCGAAATTCTGCAGGTGGACAACCCCTCGAAGTTGCCTGCGGTCAACCATATCGAGGAGATCCGCGAGCCGATCATCACCGCCAATATCCTGGTGCCGCAGGAGTATCTGGGCAACGTCATTACCCTGTGTGTGGAAAAGCGAGGGGTGCAGACCCGCCTGCACTATGCCGGCAGTCAGGTGCAGCTGAGCTACGAGATGCCGATGAATGAGGTTGTGCTGGACTTCTTCGATCGCCTCAAGTCGGTCTCTCGCGGCTACGCCTCGCTGGACTACCAGTTCGAGCGCTTCCAGGCCGCCGATCTGGTGCGTCTGGATGTGCTCATCAATGGTGACAAGGTGGATGCCCTGGCCCTCATCGTTCACCGTGACCAGGCTCAGTACCGTGGGCGTGAGATGGCGGAGAAGATGCGTGAGCTGATCCCGCGGCAGATGTTCGATGTCGCCATCCAGGCGGCCATTGGCAACAACGTCATCGCCCGCACCACGGTCAAGGCGCTGCGCAAGAACGTGACCGCCAAGTGTTACGGTGGTGATGTCTCGCGTAAGCGCAAGCTGCTGGAGAAGCAGAAGGCGGGTAAAAAACGCATGAAGCAGGTGGGCTCGGTGGAGGTGCCGCAGGAGGCCTTCCTCGCCGTACTCCACGTTGGAAAGGACAAATAGTTGATGGATTTCCCCACGATACTGGTGCTTGCCACCTTCATTAGCGGCCTCATCTGGGGGCTGGACCGGCTGCTGCTGGCTCCCAAACGTCTGGCTGCCGCCGAGGGTAGCGAGGGGGAGGAACGCGAGGAGCGCCTCAAGGAGCCGCTGGCGGTGGAGTATGCCCGCTCCTTTTTCCCCATCATCCTTATCGTCTTGCTGCTGCGCAGTTTTGTGGTCGAGCCCTTCCGCATTCCCTCCGGGTCGATGATGCCGACCCTGCTGGTGGGGGACTTTATCCTGGTCAACAAGTTCGCCTACGGCCTGCGCCTGCCGGTGAGCCACACCAAGGTCCTTGACCTGGGAGAGCCCCAGCGCGGTGATGCGGTGGTCTTCCGTTACCCGGAGAACCCCAGCGTGGATTACATCAAGCGGGTGGTAGGCGTGCCGGGTGACGAGGTGGCCTACATTAACAAGACGCTCTTTATCAACGGCGAGCCGGCAAGCCAGCAGCCCGCCGGTACCTACATCGGTGATGGTGCCAACGCGGCGATGAATGGTGCCGCTATCCGTCGCGAGGATCTGCTCGGGGTGGAGCACGATATTCTTATCGTCACTGAGCGTCCGGACCGAAACTTCAAGTTCACTGTGCCGGAGGGCGAGTACTTCGTCATGGGCGATAATCGTGACAATAGCCGTGACAGCCGCTTCTGGGGCACGGTTCCGGAGGCCAACCTCGTGGGCAAGGCCTTTATGATCTGGATGAACTGGGATGGAAACGGACCGATGGCGGACTGGATCGAGTGGAACCGTATCGGTGATCGTATCCACTGATCTCAAATGGACGGGGTAGAGAGGGGAGAATAACAAAATGAAAACGATGAAACGTCAGCGCGGGATGACCGCCATTGGTTGGCTGTTTGTGCTCGGTATGCTGGCAGTGCTGGTTATGGCCACCCTGAGACTGTTCCCGGTCTACATGGATGGTATGAATATCGGTACGGCAGTGAAGTCCCTGCAGGAGGACCGAGAACCCTATAGCAGTGTCGGCGATGTGCGCTCGCGACTGGAGAGACGCCTGAGTATCAACGGTATCGATTTTCTGGGGCGTGAAGAGGTCCAGATCAGTCGTGATGGTGACGCCTACGTGGTTGACGTCAACTACGAGTCTCGTGTGCCGTTTATGTACAACATCGATTTCGTTGTCAGCTTCTCCTACTCTGCACGGGCGCAGATCCGTTGAGGGAGGCCCTGGGCAGGCTGTGCGCCAGTCTTGGCTACAGCTTCTCTAACCTGGAGCTACTGGAGACTGCGCTCAGTCACCGTAGCACCGGTAGCCGCAATAATGAGCGGCTGGAATTTCTCGGCGACTCCATCCTGAGCTACGTCATTGCCGCCGAGCTTTACCGGCGTTTTCCCGAGGCCGATGAGGGCGGTCTGAGTCGCCTGCGCGCCCTGCTGGTGAAGGGGGTGACCCTGGCCGAGCTGGCACGTGAACTGGACCTGGGAGCCTATCTTCACCTGGGACCGGGCGAGCTCAAGAGTGGTGGCCGTCGTCGTGACTCTATCCTCGCCGATGCCTTCGAGGCGGTGCTCGGTGCCGTCTACCTGGATAGTGACATCGAACGGGTTCGCGAACTGATCCTCGGTCTGTTTGAACAGCGACTCAACCAAAGCTCTCCTGAGGACGCGCTCAAAGACCCCAAAACCCGTCTGCAGGAGTATCTGCAGGCGCGCCGCCATGAACTCCCCACCTACACTGTGGAGGAGGAGAGCGGCGAGGCGCACGCTAAACATTTCGTGGTCAGTTGTTGTATCGACGGTGTAGGCGAGAGCCGCGGTGAAGGTACCTCACGACGCAAGGCCGAGCAGGCCGCTGCAGCACTGCTGCTTAAGGAGTTGGAAGCATGAATGTGAACGACGATTTTCGTTGCGGTTTCACCGCCATCGTCGGTCGGCCCAATGTGGGCAAATCGACCCTGATGAACCACATCCTGGGTCAGAAGATCAGTATTACTTCGAGAAAGCCGCAGACCACGCGACACCGCATCCTTGGCATCCACAGCAGTGAGGATTACCAGGTCATCTTCGTCGATACTCCCGGTATCCACCTGAAGGCGAACAAGGCGATGAATCGCTACATGAACCGCGCCGCCGGCTCCAGTCTGCAGGACGTGGACCTGGTGCTGTTCGTGGTCGAGGCCGGGCGCTGGACCGAGGAGGACGATAATGTCCTTGAGAAGCTCAAGGGGCTAAACCTGCCGGTGGTGCTGGTGGCCAACAAGGTGGACCTGCTCAAGGATAAGGGTGAACTCCTACCCTATATCGAAGAGGCCTCTAAGCGCATGGCCTTCGATGCGGTGGTGCCGGTGGCGGCGCTCAGGCGCGATAACCTGGAGGCGCTGGAGGCGGTGATCCGCGAGCGCCTGCCGAAGATGCCGCCGATCTTCTCGGAGGAGCAGATCACCGATCGCAGTGAACGTTTCCTTGCCGCCGAGATTGTCCGTGAGAAGCTGATGCGCACCCTGGGCCAGGAGCTGCCCTACGCCACCACCGTGGAGATCGAGCAGTTCAAGAGCGAGCCCTCCAAGAAGGAGAAGGGGGCTGAGATGCTGCGCATCGCCGCCCTCATCTGGGTGGAGCGTCAGAGCCAGAAACGCATCGTCATCGGCAAGAACGGCGAGGGCCTCAAGTCCATCGGCCAGCAGGCGCGCGAGGATATGGAGCGGCTGTTCGGCTCCAAGGTGTTCCTGCAGTTGTGGGTCAAGGTGAAGGAGGGGTGGTCCGATGACGCCCGTATCCTCCAGAGCCTGGGCTACAAGGACGACTGACCTTTCCCAGCCCTCCATGGCCGCCCACACCAAGGTCAACCTGGCGCCCGGTTTCGTTCTTCACCGTCGTCCCTATCGCGATACCAGCCTGCTGATCGAGGCCTTCTGTCCGGAGCACGGTCGGGTTGGCCTGGTGGCCCGCGGCGCAGGCTCTGGTCGTTCGCGCCGTGCTGCACTGCTGCAGCCCTTCAGCCCGCTGCTGCTCTCCTGGAGCGGTCGCGGTGAGCTGGCCACCCTGAGCGGCGTGGAGGCCGACGGTGCCCCTATCACCCTCAGCGGCGGCACTCTCTACAGCGGCTTCTACCTGAATGAATTGCTGACCCGGCTACTGCAGCGTCACGATCCCCACCCGCAACTGTTTGCCGTCTACCGCCTGGCACTGCAACAATTGGCCGGTGGCGATGATGCCGAATGGGCGCTGCGCCTGTTCGAGCGCGAGTTGCTACAGGAACTGGGCTATGGCCTGATGCTGCTAGAGGATGCCCAGGGGACGGCCATCGATCCTGAGCGGGCCTACTGCTACCACCTGGAACACGGGCCGCTGCCACGCTTTAATGAAGGGCAGCGCTGCCTGCGTATCGATGGCCGCAGCCTGCTGGCGCTGGCCGGGCGGGGCTGCGAGGCCGACCGCCGTGATGCTGCCGTACTGAGTGACTGTAAACGGCTGATGCGCGCCGCTCTGCGCCTCTACCTGGGCGAGAAACCGCTGGCCAGCCGAGAACTATTTCGCCGCTCCCCCTTTGCCGGGGGCGGTCAACGCGAGAACGAGGAGTAAGCGTGAGCAACACACATGAGATCCTGCTGGGGGTCAATATCGACCACGTCGCCACTCTGCGCCAGGCGCGCGGCACCCGCTATCCCGATCCCATTCAGGCGGCCATTGAGGCGGAGCAGGCGGGGGCCGATGCCATCACCCTGCACCTGCGTGAGGACCGTCGCCACATCCAGGACCGCGACGTGGAGATGCTCAAGGATATCCTGCAGACCCGCATGAATCTGGAGATGGCGGTCACCGAGGAGATGATCGATATTGCCACCCGCATCCAGCCGGCCGACTGCTGCCTGGTGCCGGAACGGCGCGAGGAGCTGACCACCGAGGGTGGTCTGGATGTGCTCGGGCAGAAGGATAAGGTGAAGGATGCCTGCTCCCGTCTGGCCGACGCCGGCGTGCGGGTCTCGCTCTTCATCGACGCCGAGCAGGCGCAGATCGAGGCGGCCCTGGAGTGCGGTGCACCGGTGATCGAGATCCACACCGGTCACTACGCCGATGCCGAGAGTCCCTCGGCGCAGCTGGCCGAACTG
>JBFFRO010000069.1:0-7615 GCA_041572995.1 Thiohalomonadaceae bacterium | reverse complement strand
GTCGGCGGTCCCGAGTACGACAAGCTGGATCGCCCGCTGCGCCCCGAGCGCGGCCTGCTGCGCATCCGCAAGGAGCTCAACCTGTTCGCCAACCTGCGTCCGGCGCTGCTCTATGAAGAACTGGCCGATGCCTCCTCGCTCAAACCCGAGGTGGTCGCCGGTCTGGATATCATGATCGTTCGCGAGCTGACCGGTGACGTCTACTTCGGCGAGCCGCGCGGTATCGAGGAGCGTAACGGCGAGCGTGTCGGCTACAACACCATGATCTATTCTGAGTCGGAGATCCGCCGCGTTGCCCGCGCTGCCTTCGACATTGCCATGAAGCGCGACAAGCGCCTCTGCTCGGTGGAGAAGGCCAACGTGCTGGAGTGCTCCGAGCTGTGGAAGGAGATCGTCATCGAGGTGTCCAAGGACTACCCCGAGGTGGAGCTCTCCCACATGTACGTGGACAACGCCGCCATGCAGCTGGTGAAGTGGCCCAAGCAGTTCGACACCATCGTCACCGGCAACATCTTCGGCGACATCCTCTCCGACCAGGCCTCCATGCTCTCCGGCTCTATCGGCATGCTGCCCTCGGCCTCCCTGGACGAGAACAACAAGGGCATGTATGAGCCGATTCACGGCTCCGCCCCGGACATTGCTGGTCAGGACAAGGCCAACCCGCTGGCCACCATCCTCTCCGTGGCGATGATGCTGCGCTACACCTTCGGCGATGAGGCCAATGCCCAGCGCGTCGAGGCGGCGGTGAAGGCGGTGCTGGCCAAGGGCATTCGCACCGTCGATATCATGACCGAGGGCTGCACCGAGGTGAGCTGCTCCGGCATGGGCGATGCCGTGGTCGAGGCGATGAAGGCTTAATCGAATCCGAATCGGGATTAAGGAGAGGACAATGAAAAAAGTAGGTCTGGTGGGATGGCGCGGTATGGTCGGCTCGGTGCTGATGCAGCGCATGCGCGAGGAGCGCGACTTCGATCACTTCGAGCCCATCTTCTTCACCACTTCGCAGACCGGCCAGGCCGGTCCCGATGTGGGCAAGGATGTACCGCCGCTCAAGGACGCCAACTCCATCGACGAGCTGAAGGCGATGGATGTGATCGTCACCTGTCAGGGCGGCGACTACACCAAGGCGGTATACCCGGAACTGATCAAGTCCGGCTGGGATGGCTACTGGATCGATGCCGCCTCCACCCTGCGCATGGTCGATGACTCCATCATCGTTCTCGACCCGGTCAACAAGAACGTGATTCAGGACGGCCTGAGCAACGGCATCAAGACCTTCGTTGGTGGTAACTGCACCGTCTCGCTGATGATGATGGCCATCGGTGGCCTGTTCGAGAAGGGGCTGGTGGAGTGGATCTCCCCCATGACCTACCAGGCCGCCTCCGGTGCCGGTGCACAGAACATGCGCGAGCTGATCAAGCAGATGGGCGCCATCAACGGCGAGGTGAAGGAGCTGGTTGATGACCCGGCCAGCGCCATTCTCGACATCGACCGCAAGCTCTCCGACTTCCTGCGCTCCGAGAACTATCCCAAGGACAAGTGGGGCGTGCCGCTGGCCGGCTCGCTTATTCCCTGGCTGGATGTGCAGCTGGACTCCGGCCAGTCCAAGGAGGAGTGGAAGGCGCAGGTGGAGACCAACAAGATCCTCGGTCGTTCCGACAATCAGATCCCCATCGACGGTATCTGCGTGCGTATCGGCGCCATGCGCTGTCACAGCCAGGCACTGACCATCAAGATGACCCAGGATGCGCCCCTGGACGAGATCCACGACATCATTGCCAGCCACAACGACTGGGTGAAGGTGGTGCCCAATGATCGGGATGTGAGCATGACCGACCTGACCCCGGCGGCGGTCACCGGTACCCTCAGCGTGCCGGTGGGGCGTATGCGCAAGCTGACCATGGGTAACGACTACCTGTCGGCCTTCACCGTGGGCGACCAGCTGCTGTGGGGGGCTGCCGAGCCCCTGCGGCGCATGCTGCGGATTCTGCTGGAGGCGTAACGGCGGGTTTTTGCCGAGACGGTCGCGTCGCCCGGGTGGAGCGGGTGGCGCGGCCGTTTTTCGCTTTGTGGGCTGGATCACAGCCTGTCTGCGCCATAAGATGCTTATATACTGGCGCTGGACTTACGCGATTGAATTTTGTAAAAGACTATATCTGAGTTATAGTTAGCCCAAACACATAAAGCTTATTGACAAGTTCGTGCTACAAGTCAGTGAGTGGAATACTAAATTAGAACTTATGCCGCCCAAATGTGGGCGTGCCATCTAAGGGAGAAGGATAGTGCGCAAGCTTGTCTGGACGCTGCTATCGTTGATGCTGTGGCTGCCGCTTAATGGCCACGCACTGGGCCTTGGGGAGATTCGCCTCCATTCGGCACTCAATCAACCGCTGGACGCGGAGATCGACCTGCTCAGCGTCGGCAGTGACGACCTCGACACACTCAATGCGGAGCTGGCCTCCTTCGAGGTCTTCTCCCAGCTGGGGGTCGATCGCCCTGCCTCCCTCATTCATCTGAATTTTGCCGCCGAAGCCAAGGCCAACGGTGAGCATGTCATCCGCGTGACTACCAGCAAGCCGGTTCGCGAGCCCTTCCTCGACTTCATCGTCGAGGTGAGCTGGCGCGCCGGTCGCCTGCTGCGTGAGTACACCCTGCTGCTGGACCCGCCGCGCACTCACGAGGAGTCGGCCCCGGCGGTCTCTACCCCGGCTGCTGCCCCGGTTGCGGCCGCTGCCCCGACGGTTGAGGCGCGTGCTGCGAGCATGCCTGCGGCCATCGCTAGGCCTGCCGCGGCGGCTGCCACCAGCGGCGGCAGTAATAGCTACGGCCCGGTGCAGGATACCGATACCCTCTGGGCGATCGCCCGGCAGATGCGTGGCGACCGTGCGGTTAGTGTGCAGCAGATGATGATGGCCCTCTACCAGGGTAACCCCCAGGCCTTTGATGGCAACATCAACCGATTGAAGAAGGGGTCGGTGCTGCGACTGGACCCGAATGAGTTGCGTGCCATGAGCCGCCGCCAGGCTGCCGCCGAGGTGGCGCGTCAGACCCGCGAGTGGGAGAACCACCGCATCCGTGCTGCGGAAGCTGCTGCCAAGCGCCGTACCGGTGCTGGCGTTACCCCCGCCACCCCTGCCGCCGTTGCCGCTGCCGAAGAGCCGCGCTTGAAACTGTCGGTGCCTGAGGAGGGTGAGCCCCGCGCTGCCGGTGCCGCCGGTGCCGGAGAGGGTGAGGATGCCGGCGCGCTGCGCCAGGAGCTGATGGCAGCCGAGGAGGAGTCCGAGGTCCGCCGTCAGGAGAACGAGGAGCTGCAGAAGCGTATGGTCGAGCTGGAGCAACAGCTGGCTGATATGCAGCAGCTGCTGAGCCTCAAGGATCAGGACTTGGCCGCGCTGCAGGCCCAGCTTCGTGGCGAGGAGGCCCCGGCCGTAGAGCCGGTGGTCGAAGCCGAGGTTAAGCCCGAGAGCGTCGAGGCGACCGCTCCGGTGGAGCCGGTTGCTGAGGCACCGAAGGCCGTCGAGCCGGCCAAGCCTGTTGAGCCTGTGGCCAAGCCCAAGCCGGTGGTCGTCCCTGAGCCGGTGGAGCCCGCCAGCTTCGTTGACGAGATCATGACGCTACTGCTCGACAACCTGATGTATGTCGGTGCCTTCTTCGGCGTGCTGCTGCTGTTGCTGGGGCTGATTGTCTATCGTCGCCGCAAGGGTGGCGAGTTCCAGGAGAGCATCCTCAGCGGTGGCACCTCCTCGATGATGCGTGGTGGTGATGATGAGTCCAGTTCCACCGAGACCTCTTTCTTCAGCGACCTGGCCTCCGGTGCCGGTGCGGTGCATGACGAGAGCGAGGTCGACCCGCTGACCGAGGCCGATGTCTATATGGCCTACGGCCGTCACCAGCAGGCCGAGGAGCTGCTCAAGGAGGCGATCGAGGAGAACCCCGAGCGCGCCGAACTGCACGTGAAACTGCAGGAGCTCTATTACAAGACCAAGGATGCCGCAGGTTTTGCCGCCGCCGCCGCCGCTACCCATGCCCTGCTTGAAGGCACCGGTCCGCAGTGGGAGAAGGTGCTGGTGATGGGCCACGAGCTCTGCCCGGATAACGAACTGTTCGCCGCTGCCCCCGAGGGTGTGAGCCTGGATGAAGGGGAGAGCGGGGCCGCCGAGTCGGCGGTGGCGGATGAGGATGTGCTTGATATCGGTCTCGACCTCGACGAGCTGGCGCAGGAGATGGAGTCGGTCTCTGGCGGTGGCGAGGAGATTGACCTAGGTCTGGACTTCTCCGACCTAGAAGGACTGGACGTGGACAGCGCCGGCGAAGGCGAAAAGCCTGCCGCCACCGAGGAGAAACCGTCGGAGGTCGAGCCTGAGGAAGCCCCCGAGGAGAGTGCCGAGATCGACTTTGGTCTCGATGACCTCGATTTCGGCGGTGGTGACGAGGCCGGGGCGGAGGTCTCCGAGGAGAGTGCCGCTGAGGTGGAGTTTGATATCGGCGACTTCGGTCTGGATGAGGCCTCCGAGGAGCCTGCAGCTGAGGCTGTCGATGAGGCCCCGGCTGAAGAGCCGGCTGCCGAGGCCAGCGATGACAACGCCATGGAGTTCGACCTGGGTGCGATGGACCTGGGTGTATCGGAGTCTGAGGAGGTTGCGACTGACGAGGAACCCAAGGGCAACGAGATGGAGTTCGATCTTGGCGCGATGGGTGACCTCAACCTCGGCGGCGAGGAGGAGGCTCCGGCCGAGGATGAGCCCAAGGGCAACGAGATGGAGTTCGATCTCGATGCCATGGCCGAAATGGACCTGACCGAGTCGGATGATGCCGGCTTGGAGAGTGAGCCCGCTGAAGAAGCTGCAGAGGAGGGCGCTGGTGACAACGACCTGGACTTCGACCTCGGCGATCTGAACTATGCCCTGGATGAGGTGGGTAGCGGTGAGACCGCCGAGTCCCTGCTTGAGGCTAGTGACGAGGAGCCCGCCGCGTCCGAGGATGACAGCGACATGGAGTTCGACCTGAGTGGTCTGGATGACCTAGGCGACCTCGGTGAGCTTGACAGTGGCGATAGCGCCGAGACTCCAGCCGCTGATGCCGGCGACGATATGCTGGGCGACCTGGGTCTGGACGACGACCTGCTGGGGGGCTCGGACAGCGAAATGGCCACCAAACTGAACCTGGCCCAGGCCTATATCGGCATGGACGACAGTGAGTCGGCCCGCGGTATGCTGGAAGAGGTGGTTGCCGGTGGCAGCGACGAGCAGAAGGCCCAGGCCGAGGAGTTGCTGAAGCAGCTGCAGGGCTAAGCCTTCCTGGCTTGATGAGCGGCCCGCGCGGCGCCTCGGCGCCCCGCGGGCCTTCTCTTTTTTAATGGCGTGAGGATGGATGCGAAATGCGTATCGCCGCCTGTGTGGAGTATGACGGCAGCGGCTACCATGGATGGCAGCTGCAGGAGAGTGGCGTTGCCACCGTGCAGGGCGTGGTGGAGGAGGCGCTCTCGCGCGTTGCCGCCCATCCCGTGCGGGTGCAGTGTGGTGGGCGTACCGATACCGGAGTGCACGCCACCGGTCAGGTGATTCACTTCGACACCGAGGCGGTTCGTGACGAGCGTGCCTGGGTCTTCGGCGCCAACGCCAATCTGCCCAAGGGTGTGGCACTGCTCTGGGCCAGGCCGGTCAGCGACGAGTTCCACGCGCGTTTCAAGGCCACCCGCCGAGCCTATCGCTACGTCATCTACAACCGTCACGTACGTCCCACCTTTCTCGCCCACAAGGTGAGCTGGGATTTCCGTCCCTTGGATGTGGAACGCATGAACCGTGCCGCCCAGTACCTTGTCGGTGAGCACGACTTCTCCTCCTACCGGGCTCTCGGCTGCCAGGCCAAGAGCCCGGTGCGCACCCTGCACCGGCTGGAGCTGAGCCGTCGCGGTGACTTTGTCTTTCTCGATATTGAGGCCAACGGCTTTCTCCACCACATGGTGCGCAACATTGTCGGTGTGCTCTCGGCCATCGGTGCCGGCGAGCGTGAGCCGGAGTGGGCCGATGAGGTGCTGGGCTACCGCGACCGCACCCTCGGCGGGGTCACCGCCAAGCCCCACGGCCTCTATCTGGTGCGTATCGACTACCCCGAGGAGTATGGCCTGCCGCTTTCTTCGAACCTCCCGGTTTGGTAATCTCCTGCGGTTCCATGAGCGACTCCAGCGCACAGCCTACCCGCGTCAAGATCTGCGGCATCACCCGTCCCGAGGACGGTCTGGCGGCCGCACGTGCCGGCGTCGATGCCATCGGCCTGGTCTTCTACGCGCCCAGCCCGCGCAACGTATCGATCGAGCGGGCGAGGGTAGTGCTGGGGGTGCTGCCCCCTTTCGTCACCAGCGTGGGGTTGTTCGTTAACGCAGAACCGGCGCAGGTGCGGGAGGTGCTGGATGGCGTGCCGCTGGACCTGTTGCAGTTCCACGGTGATGAGCCCCCCGAGTACTGCCGCGGCTTTGGCCGTCCCTACATGAAGGCGCTGCGCATGCGCGAAGGGCTGGATGTGAATGCCGAGGCGGCCCGTTACCACGACGCCGCGGCGCTGTTGCTGGATGCCTACCACCCCGGCACCCCGGGCGGTACCGGCGAGGCCTTCGACTGGGCCCGGGTGCCGGGCGACTGCCCGCTGCCCATCGTCCTGGCCGGCGGGCTGACCCCGGAGAATGTGGCGCAGGCGGTGCACGCGGTGCGCCCCTATGCGGTCGATTTGAGCAGTGGCGTGGAGGCGGCCAAGGGAATCAAAGACCCGGCGCGTATCCAGGCGCTAATGGCGCAACTGCGCACCACTCCGTTGTGAGTGGCCAAGTTAAGTATTGAAGAGGTAAGCCACCTTGTCTGATATCGATTACGCATCGTTGCTGGAGCTGCCGGACGAGCAGGGCCATTTCGGTCCCTACGGCGGTATCTTCGCCGCCGAGACCCTGATGGGGGCCATCGAGGAGCTGCGTCAGGCCTACGACCGTTACAAGGACGATGCGGAGTTCAAGGCCGAGCTGGCCCACGAGCTCAAGCACTTCGTCGGCCGTCCCTCGCCGGTCTACCATGCCAAGCGCTGGAGCGAGAAGCTCGGCGGGGCTCAGATCTGGCTCAAGCGCGAGGACCTCAATCACACCGGCGCGCACAAGATTAACAACGCCGTCGGTCAGGCGCTGCTGGCCCGGCGCATGGGTAAGAAGCGCATCATCGCCGAGACCGGTGCCGGCCAGCATGGGGTGGCCACCGCCACCGTCTGTGCCCGCTACGGCATGGAGTGCGTGGTCTACATGGGGGCCGAGGATATCGAGCGGCAGAAGATCAACGTCTTCCGCATGACCCTGCTCGGCGCCAAGGTGGTGCCGGTCACCTCCGGCTCCAAGACGCTGAAAGATGCATTGAACGAGGCCATGCGTGACTGGGTGACCAATGTCGATGACACCTTCTACATCATCGGCACCGTCGCCGGTCCCCACCCCTATCCGGCCCTGGTACGCGACTTCCAGACGGTGATCGGTGAGGAGGCCAAGGCGCAGATGGCAGAGGAGACCGGTCGTCTGCCCGACGCCCTGGTCGCCTGCATCGGCGGTGGCTCCAACGCCATCGGCCTGTTCTACCCCTTCCTC
>JBFFRO010000068.1:0-7738 GCA_041572995.1 Thiohalomonadaceae bacterium | reverse complement strand
TAGTAGCCGTCCTTGTCGCGGCGTGCACCGTCGCCACTGAAGTAGTAGCCGGGGTACTGACTGAAGTAGGTGTCGTAGAAACGCTGGTGGTCACCGTAGACGGTGCGCATCTGCGCGGGCCAGGGGGCGAGCATAATCAGCGCCCCCTCGGCCTCGCCCTCACCCTCGATCAACTCGTTGCTGCTGGTGTCGATAAGACCGGGTTTGACGCCAAAGAAGGGGCGGGTCGCCGAGCCGGGCTTGAGCGCAGTGGCACCGGGCAGCGGGGTCAGCAGGTGGCCGCCGGTCTCGGTCTGCCACCAGGTGTCGACGATGGGACAGCGCGCATCGCCAACCACGCGGTAGTACCACTCCCAGGCCTCCGGGTTGATGGGCTCGCCGACAGTACCGAGCAGACGTAGGCTCTGGCGCGAGGTGGCCTTCACCGGGGCATCGCCGTCGCGCATCAGCGCGCGAATGGCGGTGGGGGCGGTGTAGAAGATGCTGACCTGGTGCTTGTCCACCACCTGCCAGAAGCGGGAGCTGTCCGGGTAGTTGGGAACGCCCTCGAAGAAAAGGGTGGTGGCGGCATTGGCCAGCGGTCCGTAGAGCAGGTAACTGTGGCCGGTGATCCAGCCCACATCGGCGGTACACCAGTAGATGTCGTCATCGTGCAGGTCGAAGGTGTAGCGGGTGGTGATGGCGCTGTAGAGCAGATAGCCGCCGGTGGAGTGGAGCACACCTTTCGGTTTGCCGGTGGAGCCGGAGGTGTAGAGGATGAACAGCGGGTCCTCGGCATCCATCTCCTCGCACGGACAGTAGGTCTCGGCCTCGGCCATCGCCTCGTGGTACCAGAGGTCCCGCTCGGGGTGCCAGACGATATCGCCACCGGTACGTTTGAGGGTGAGCACCGTGTGCACATTGGGGCAGCCCTCGATGGCCTTGTCGGTGTTGGCCTTGAGCGGCACGTGCTTGCCGCCGCGCACCCCCTCATCGGCGGTGATCACCACCTGGCAGTCGGAGTCGAGAATTCGGTCCTTGAGCGACTCGGGGGAGAATCCCCCGAAGACCACCGAGTGCACCGCGCCGATGCGGGCACAGGCGAGCATGGCGTAGCCCGCCTCCGGCACCATCGGCATGTAGATGCAGACTCGGTCTCCCTTCTTAACGCCGCGCGCCTTGAGTACATTGCCCAGGCGCGAGACCTCTTCGTGCAGCTCGTGGAAACTGATGGCGCGGGAGTCATTGGGATCGTCGCCCTCCCAGAGGATGGCGGTTTTACTGGCGTGACTCTCCAGGTGACGGTCAATGCAGTTGTAGGCGACATTCAGCTTGCCGCCTTCGAACCACTTGATGTGCAGGTCTGCGGCGTCGTAGCTCCAGTCCAGTACGTTCTCCCAGGGCTGGTACCAGTCCAGCAGTTCGCCGGCCTGCTCGGCCCAGAAGCCCTCGGGGTCGTCTACCGAGCGACGGTACATAGCCTCGTACTGCTCGGCATTGACGTTGGCCTGGGCGGCGAACTCGGCCGGTACCGGATAGAGCTTCTCGCTGGACATGGACAGTTCTCCCTAATGTGGATAACGACACTCTAGCCGAGCCCTGAGAGGGATAAAAGTCACCCTGGGGCGGGGCCTAGTCGTTGCGCTGGTTCAGCTGCAATTTATGGATGTAGCGCTGAAGCTTATTATTAATATCGTTGTTCAGCTGCAGGAAGCGGCAGCCGATGCGCTGGATCTCGCTATCGTCCTTGCGGGTCTGTTTAAAGCTGTTACGGATCTCCAGGTCCACCTCGATGATACCGAACTCACCGAGCTCGATACGGCAGTCACGCAGAACCCCACCATCGGTATAGCGGTGCCCGAGATTTTCATCGACTAGGCACAGTCCGCCACAGCTAATATCCACCACCCGCAGCTCCAGCTGACCGATCTCAGACTCATCCACGTGACAGGTGATGGGATTGACGATAGGGGTGCTGACCCGGAAAAACTCGCGCCGTTGCGGGCGGTGCAGGGCATCAGGAATGGCCGCGGCGAACACCACCTCGCCCTGATAACGGGCCTTGCGTAGCTCATTGACACGGAATTTGATGCTGATGTTGTCCATCTTGGTGACACATAGCATCTCACCCTCAGAGAGGGCCCGCTCATTGACCTTTTCATCCTGGCCGTAGTCCAGCACCACCAGATCGCGATCAGGGAGTACCGCCAGCACGGTGGTCAGCAGATACTGCTTGCCACCGCTGAGATAGGCGGTAATGAACGGAGTTCTTTTGCTCAGATCGCGAAGGACAGCGACGATCTGCGGCCGCGACTGCAGCAGATATTTATCGTGCTCTTCGACCTCGGCCAATTCGGTCTTGGTGGCCTGTGAATAATCAAGCATGCTCTGAGTGCCAGGAGGGCCCGGCTGGTTGTGTGACTCACTTATTATTGTTTCGGTCAAGCAGACCAAATATTGATTCGCCGCATTCTAACGCAGACGGGGGCCGATGTCCGCCCCCGTCAAATGTCGACCGGCTTAACCGGGAAAGAGTCGCTGCCACCAGCGGCGCCGATTGCCTGGTGGGGGTATGGCGGCCTGCAGGTCCACTGGAGGGATGGTCGAAAGAACCCATCCCGGCAGTACCTCGCCGAAACCGGGGCCGCAGGAGCTGCCGAGGCTGTTGGGATCATAGATCTTGATGAAGTGAGGATCGTCGACGTTATCGGCATAAACGATGCCACAGTAATCTTCATCGTGATCTTTATGCAGCAGAGCATCGATCTCCGGAATGAACCCACGCAGCTTTTCGCCGCTAACCGGTTCGCTCGGCGGGGCCTCACCGACGGCGTAGATGTACCAGCCGGCGTCGGCACGCTCCTGCAGGCGCAGCCAGAATGCATCCAGCTCCTCCCAGCGCAACAGGCTGCGGAAGTAGCCCTTGTAGGCAATCATGTAGGGATTGTCAGACATGGTGCGGCTCCTTGGAGGGGGCTAACCGAGATAGTCGATCAGTACACCGGAGGTCTGGCGCAGGCGATAGCTGATGAGCTGGGCCAGTTTGTGCATTAACCTCAAGCCCAGGCGTGGATGCTCCTGCTCCATGCGCTCAAAGCTCTGGCGGGTGAGCAACAGCAATACGCAATCACCGGCACTGACGGCGGTAGCCGAGGGAGGGAGCTCATCGATTAGCGACATCTCACCGACGGTCTTGCCGGGGCGGATCACCGCGAGGCGCTTCACTTCCTGCGCGTCGGCCTCCTTGTAGACATTGAGCTTGCCCTCGGCCAACAGGCACATGTAGCTGCTGCGACGTCCCTCACGGATCACCACGGTCTTGGCCGGGGCCTCGTAGGCGTGGACGTAGCTCGCCATTAACTCAATTTCGCTGCGCGTGAAGTCGTTGAGGATCTGAATCGACTCCAGCAGTTCACAAATCCGATCCTTGAAGCTGGGCCCATAGCCGATCAGCTCCATCCCTTTGGGCAGGTCACTGATGTTCGCTGCGCTGTTACTCTGTTCACTCATGCGCCGATTCTACTGTGCTCGTGCAGAATCGGCCAGCGGTGCCGGCAACCCCAGCTGTCTGGGCACGCCAGCCAGATCCCAGTGCCCAATGGCCCACCCCCAGAACTCATCCAGGCGTGCATCGTTGAGCTCCATCGGCGGCTGCATACCGAGGAATCGGCTCACCTGAATCAGGCTGGGCAGGGGAGAGGTATCATCCACTGCCGGGGCATAGCTCTGCTTGCTCAGTTTCTGTCCCTGAGGGTTAAGTGCCACCGGCAGATGCAGGTAGGCGGGCTGTGGCAGGGTAAGCCGGCGCTGCAGGTAGATTTGGCGTGCGGTGGAATCGAGCAGATCGCTACCGCGGACCACCTCGCTAATGGCCTGCTCGGCATCATCGACTACCACCGCCAGCTGGTAGGCATAGAGCCCGTCGGCACGGCGTAGTACGAAATCGCCCACCTCATGCTCCAGTGACTGTGACTGTGCGCCCTGAAGGCGATCCTCAAAGGCGATCGCCCCCTCGACCTGTAGGCGCACGGCATGGGGGGCATGTTCACTGACATGACGGTTACGGCAGTAGCCGCTATAGACCCCGGGGGGCAACCCCAGCGCGGCTCCCCGTTCGGCCTGCAGCTTTCGTGAGCAGTCGCAGCGGTAGGCCAGCCCCTCAGCCCTCAGCCACTCCAGCACCTCGCGGTAGCGCTCATGGCGTTGGCTCTGGTAGAGCACCTCGCCATCCCAGCCCATGCCGTGGGCCTCTAGGGAGCGCAGGATGGCCTCAGCGGCACCGGGCTGCTCGCGCGGTGGATCTAGGTCCTCCATCCGCAGTAGCCAGAGCCCACCCTGGGCACGCGCACATAGGTAGCTGCCGACTGCGGCGACAAGTGAGCCGAAGTGCAGGGGGCCGGTAGGACTGGGGGCAAAACGCCCGACATAGCGCGTGGGCTTGTTTGTGCTCATCAATGTCACAATATTAGAAGATAATAACCTAGTTAATGTCTGGGTTATATGGTTTAATTCAGCCACGATTAAGGCGAGTGGGGGAGACTCTCCAGCATGGAACAAAAATCCGAAAAGTTGATTATCGAGAGTGTCCGTGCTGACGGTCAACGCTTTCGCCCCAGTGACTGGATCGAGCGAATCTCCGCCAACCTCGCCAGTTTCGGCCCTGCGCGTCGCCTGCAGTATGCCCAGTGTGTTCAGCCCACGATTATCAACGGTCAGAAGTGCCTGGTAGTTGACCCGGTTCTCAAAGACAAGGACCCGGAGGCCTACCAATACATTATGGGCTTTGCCGAGAGCAATCACCTGCGCATGCAGCCCGACCGTCGCCAGCATGATGAGCCGGTGATGGAGGAGCACCGCCAGCACTAGCCATACCGGTTAGCTGGGCAACAAAAAAGGGGGCCGATGGCCCCCTTTTTGTGTCTGTAGCCTGATGGGCAATCAGCCCATCTGCTTCTCGCGGATCTCATCCAGGGTCTTGCAGTCGATACAGAGGTTGGCAGTGGGACGCGCTTCAAGGCGACGAATGCCAATCTCCACCCCGCAGCTCTCGCAGAAACCGTACTCGTCGTCATCGATCATCTCTAGCGACTCGTCAATCTTCTTCAGCAGCTTGCGCTCGCGGTCACGGGTGCGTAGCTCCATGGTGAAGTCCGACTCCTGACTGGCACGGTCATTGGGGTCGGGGAAGTTGGCCGCCTCGTCCTGCATGTGGTGCATGGTGCGATCGACCTCTTCCATCAATTCCTTCTTCCAGCCCAACAGGATGTGGCGGAAGTGATCCTTCATCGCCGGGCTCATGTACTCCTCTTTCTTGCCCTGCTCATAGGGGGTGAAAGCGCCAAAGCTCTCGGCTACGGTGGTGTTGGCGGCGGCGCTCTTCTTGGCATCCGCTTTTTTCTTGGTCGGCATGCTGCCTATCTCCGAAACTGGTCAAAACAAGCGGGCAATCTATACCAGATGTCCCGCAGGCGCGCAATATACTTCTGCATGGTGATTTGAGCCTTTTGCTCAGGTATTCTATGCAACCCCTTGGTAATCCAGTACGTTTTTGTTGGAGTAGATATGGCCGAATTGCAAGCCCTGCTGTTTGATGTGGACGGTACCCTCGCCGATACCGAGCGTGATGGTCACCGCGTCGCCTTTAACCGAGCCTTCGCCGAGGCGGAGCTGGACTGGGAGTGGTCCGAGTCGCTGTATGGCGAGCTGCTGGCCGTCACCGGCGGCAAGGAGCGCATCCGCTACTACCTGGAGAAGTTCAATACCGAATTCCAGAAGCCGGCTAACTACGATGAGTTCGTCGCCGGCCTGCACCAGGCCAAGACCCGCCATTACGTACAGATGCTGGGCGAGGGCCTGATTCCGCTGCGTCCCGGCGTCAAGCGCCTGATCGAGGAGGCGCGTGCCGCCGGCATGCGCCTGGCCGTGGCCACCACCACCACTCCCGAGAACGTCAGCGCACTGCTGGAGAACGCCCTGCACCCGGAGGCGATGAGCTGGTTCGAGGTGATTGCCGCCGGCGATATTGTCCCGGCCAAGAAGCCGGCCCCCGACATCTACACCTGGGCGATGGAGAAGATGGCGCTCAAACCCGAGCAGTGCATCGCCTTCGAGGACTCCCATAACGGTATCCTCGCCTCGCGCGGAGCCGATCTGACCACCATCGTCGCCGTCAACGGCTACACCACCGAGGACGACTTCAGTGGTGCCGCCATCGTCCTTGACCACTGGGGCGAGCCGGAGCAGCCCTTCACCGTGCTCTCCGGGGATGCCGGTGACAGCCGCTATCTCGATCTGGAGCTGGTGAAACGCCTGCATGGCGGCTGAGCCCACAGCCCGCCCACTGGCCCCACGCATGGAAGGCATTGAGCCCTTCCATGTGATGGATATCCTTGGCCGTGCCCGTGAGTTGGAGGCCCAGGGGCGCTCCATCGTTCATATGGAGATCGGCGAGCCGGACTTCACCACCCCTGAACCGGTGATGGCCGCCGCCCGGCGCGCACTGGATGCGGGACAGACCCACTACACCCCCGCGCTGGGCCTGCCCGCGCTGCGCCAGGCCATTGCCCGTCACTACCACGATCGCTTCGGCGTTGAAGTGGCGGCGGAGCGGGTTATCATCACCCCCGGCGCCTCTGGCGCCCTGTTGCTGGCCCTGGGGGCGGTTCTCGGCCGTGACCGCGAGGTGCTGCTGGCCGACCCCGGCTACCCCTGTAACCGCCACTTCGCGCGCTTTATCGAGGGGCGGGTACGCTCGCTGCCGGTGGGCCCCGAAACGGGCTACCAGCTGAGTGCCGCGCAGCTTCGTGCGGAGTGGGGGCAGGAGACCGATCTGGCGATCATCGCCAGCCCCTCCAACCCCACCGGCACCCAGGTCACGGAGAGTGAACTGACGGCGATGCAGGCGGTGGCCGACGATAACGGTGGTCGCCTGCTGGTGGATGAGATCTACCAGGGGCTGGTCTACGATGGCGCGCCGCGTAGCGCGCTGTCGGTGAGTGATGAGCTGCTAGTGGTCAACAGCTTCTCCAAGTATTTCTGCATGACCGGCTGGCGCCTGGGCTGGCTGGTGCTGCCCGAGGGCTACCTGCGGCCGGTGGAGAAACTGATGCAGAACCTCTTCATCGCCGCGCCAACCCTGGCCCAGCATGCGGCCTTGGCCGCTTTCGAGCCGCAGACCACGGCCATCCTCGAGCAGCGTCGCGATGCCTTCCGTGAGCGCCGCGACTTCCTGCTGCCGGCCCTGCGCGAACTCGGCTTTGATATCCCGATCACACCCCAGGGGGCCTTCTACCTCTACGCCGATATCAGCCGCTTCAGTAATGACAGTCACGCCTTCACTCGTCGGCTGCTGGATGAGGCGGGGGTTGCGGTTACCCCGGGGATCGACTTTGGTGAGTACCGCGCCAACCAGCATGTTCGCTTTGCCTACACTACCTCCATGGAGCAGTTGCAGGAGGGGGTAGAGCGCTTGCGCCGTTTTCTCTAGGTGGGGGAACTCCAGAGAGCGGCGGCTGCCTCAAGGGAAGTCCTGTTAAATCCGGGGCCGGACAACAATAAGGATATTCAAGTGATCCGCAGAACCCTGCTACTGGTTGCTCTTATCTTTAGCTCCTCCGCCGCGCTTGCCTGCGGCACTCCCGGTAGCTGGATGGATGTCTATGAGGGCAAACCCAGCGGCAACGCCTGGCGAGACGCTAGCAGCCGACTGCAGGCCCTGGCCATGCTGTTGGGCTGTGGTAACAGCGGGCCTGAGCTGAGC
>JBFFRO010000067.1:0-7870 GCA_041572995.1 Thiohalomonadaceae bacterium | reverse complement strand
GGCGATGACCTCGAGGCGCGCATCGAGAGTATCGAAGAGGCCCCCGTGGACGAGGGCACACTACGCGCCTGAGCCGTCCCGCAGGTCCATGCTTCACCACCGACTCCTCTGGCCGCTACTGCTGGCCTCACTGCTCGGCCCTGGCACGAGTCTGGCCAGTGAGGGCCGCAACGGGGCCGAGCAGAAACTACACCGCTGCATTGAACTGATCCTGGCCGTAGAGGAACCCACTGAGCTGGATCGCCCCCGCCCCGTCTATCGGGACTGCCCCCACCTACCCATTCTGGAAGGGCTGACAGAGCCGCTCGGAATCACCCTGCCCGAGGGTCATGACTACAGCCTCTCCCAGCTGCTGGATATCCGTGACGCGCTGGAGAGTCGGCGCCAGGCCGCCGGCGCACCGCTGGACCAGAGCCGCCTTCAGGCCCTGCTGAAGGAGACCCTGATCACCGCCCCGCCCAGTCTCTGGGAACGCTTTCTCAGGTGGCTGAATGAGCAGCTCCCCGGGGCCAACGACGAGGATGCACCGGAGTGGCTGGAGTGGCTCAACGACCTGGATATCAGCAAGGAGCAGAGCGAGTTCATCTTCAACCTCTCCCTGACCCTGCTGATACTGATGGCGCTGGGCATCCTCTTCAACGAGCTGCGGCGCCTGCCCTGGAGCCGGGCCCGCCAGGCACAGCAACGCCATGGCGTGGATGACACGGGCGCCGAGGGGGAGTCCATCCCCGAGTGGGCCAGCATCCGCCAGCTGCCGCCACGCGAACAGGCCGCGGCGCTGCTGCTCCACCTGCTGCGGCTGATGCAGGAACGGGGCGTGCTACCCGAGCCGCGGGCGCGCACCGCCCGCGAGTGCGTCGAGCGTGTCGGCAGTGCACTGCCAGATGAACGCACGGCCTTCGCCCAGGTGGCCGATGCCGCCGACCGTGGCCTCTTCGGCCCCGAGCAGACCACCGCGCCTGACGAGAAGGTGTTCGCCGAGGCCGAGGGGCTGAGGCAGCGCCTGAGCGAGGAGAAGCGATGAACGATCGCCTCGTCAGCCTGGCCGGCGCCCTCCTCTCCCTGCTGCTGGTCTACACCCTGCTCAACCCCGGTGCCGCTCCTCAGGAGGATCTGTCGCGTCCCACCACCATCGATCGCGGCGTTCACGGCCTCGCCGGGGCCTATGCCTGGCTGGGGGAGAACGGCGTACCCCGCTACTCCCTGCGCCACCGTTATAGCCAGCTTCCCCTGCTGCCGGAACTCCCCGCCGAGGGCAACCTGCTGATCGTCAGCCACCCGGCCCGCTACGGCAACGACGACGATTCGCTAAGCGCCCTCGACACCTGGCTGCGCCAGGGCAACCACCTGCTGCTGCTGGTCGCCCTCAGTGACGCCCCCGAGTGGTCCGGCCCCAGCTTCCATCTCTACACCGAGCTGGAGGCGCTGGGGATCCAACTGCAGAGCGTCGACGGTGAAGAGCAGGAGGAACCGATGCGTATGGAAGAATCGCAGCTCACCCCGCTGCAACCGGCGCTAACACACCCCCTGCTGGAAGGTTTGCGCACAATCCACGCCGAATGGCATCCAGAGCGCCAGCGCCACTGGAGCCCTTCCAGCGATGCGGTTCGCCCCCTGACGCGACCGCAGCCACTGCCGCTACCCCTGCTGGAGGATGCCGACGGCACTGTGGCCATGTGGCAGTTCCGCCACGGCGATGGGCGGATCTGGCTCAGCAGCCGCGCCGACCTCTTCAGCAACGCCATGCTCGGCCACGCCGACAATGCCCGACTGCTCTCCAACCTGGTGCGCGCATCGCTGGGCAAGGACGGCCAGGTGATCTTCGATGACCGCAGCCATGGCCTGTTCGCCATCGACGACCCCAAGGGCTTCTACCAGGACCCGCGCCTGCACCACACCGCCTACTTCATCTTCGCCTTTTGGCTCATCTACGTGCTGGGCCACAGCAACCGCCTGCTCAAGCCGCTGCATCGCGTGCCCCCCCCCTCCCCCGCCGACGAGGCTCGCGCAGCGGCCGGCTTCCTCGCCCGCCGCCTGCACAGCTCGGCGGCGGCGGCACTGATGCTGAGCCGCTTCTTCGACGAACTGCGCGGCCAGCGACGCATGAGCCGCAACGGCGAACCGCTATGGCCTGAGCTGGCCAGCGACAGCCGCATACCCGCGCCCCTGCTTCAGGGGCTGCGTGAACACCATCAACGTGCCGAGTCCGGGCGCCGCTGCGACCTGGGCAAGCTACAGGCACTCATCCACGAAACCAGGAGTCGATTGCAATGAGTTCTCCGGCACAACAACTGGCCGAACACATCCAGGGGCAGCTAAGCCAGGCCCTGTTCGGTCTCGACGAGGCCAGCCACGGCCTATCCCTGGCGCTGCTGGCCGGCGGCCACGTCCTGCTTCAGGGCGTCCCCGGCCTGGGTAAGACCCTGCTGGCCAAGCAGTTCGCCAGCGTGCTCGGTGGCAGCTTCAAGCGGGTGCAGTGCACTGCCGATCTGATGCCCTCGGACATCACCGGCATCCACGTGCTGCGCGATGGCGGCTTCGAGTTCGCCCCCGGACCGCTGTTTGCCGACGTGGTACTGGTGGATGAGATCAACCGCAGCGGACCCAAGACCCAGTCGGCTCTGCTACAGGCGATGGAGGAGGGACGCGTGAGCATCGACCGCGAGACCTACCCCCTCTCCGACAACTTCCTGCTGCTGGCCTCGCAGAACCCAGCAGACTTCGAGGGCACCTACCCGCTGCCTGAGTCGCAGATCGACCGCTTCCTGCTGCGCCTGGACCTGGTCTACCCTGAGGCCGAGCACGAACTGATGGTGCTCAAGAGCTACGACCGCCCCGGCGGCGGCCACCGCAATGACCTGCTGAGCCTGCAACCGCTGCCCGAGGGCTTACTGGCGGCTGCCCGTGAAGCGGCCGAGCGGGTGCACTGCGCCGACGCCCTCTACGACTATGCCCTAGGGCTGGCCCGCGCCAGCCGCTCGCACCCCAGCATCGCCCTCGGCCTCTCCACCCGTGGAGCCCTCAACCTGGTGCGCTGTGCCCGTGCCGAGGCGGCGCTGCGCGGCGGCGAGTTCGTGCTCCCGGATGACATCAAGCGAGTCGCTCCCATGGTCATCGGCCACCGCCTGCTACCCACCCCCGAGGCACAACTGGAAGGGGTGGAGAGTGGTGCCCTGGTCGCCTCGCTGCTGGAGCAGGTCCCGGTACCGCGCGAATCCCACGAGGACAGCCCGGTGGGTGAGTCCGCCCCGTGAGCCTGACCCTGCGCAGCTACCTGCTGGCCGCTATGGTCACCCTGCTGGGGGTGATTGGACAGTGGCTGGAGGCCATCCCCAGCGATGCCTGGCGCATCCCCGCCGCCGCGCTGCTGGTGCTGTTGCTGATCGAGGGGCTGGAGGCCCGCCGTCTGCCCCTGCCGCTACGGCGCGAGCTACCGCCGCGGCTGAAGCTGGGGCGCAGCGACGAGACCCGCCTGCGCCTGGATAACCCCCACCGGCGCACGCTGCAGCTGCAGCTGGTGGAGACGCCCCCCGAGGGGGGCGAGGCGCCACTGGCGATGCGCGAGTGGTCGATCGCCGGCGGTGAGAGCGGCCAGCTGGTCACCCCCTTTCTGCCCTCGCGCCTAGGGCCACTGGAGTGGCCCGGCCCGCGTCTGCGCCTGAGCGGTCGCTTCGGCCTGGCCTGGTGGAACCGACGCCCCCCCGCCGAGGCCAGCGCTGGCGTACCGGTGGTGCCTGACCACCTGCACGGCCGCGAGCACCATGCCGGCAGCAGCGAGGAGGGGGAGCGACTGCGCCCGCGGGCCGGGCGCGGCTTCGAGCTGTACGACCTGCGCGCCTACCAGCCCGGCGACCCGCTACACGCCATCGACTGGAAGGCCAGCGCCCGCAGCGGCCGCACCACCGTGCGCCGTTTCAGCGAGGAGCAGCACCTGGAGCTGCTGATCCTCATCGACTGCGGACGCGGTAGCCGCCTGGGCGCGGGCCGCCTGCAGCGCTTCGGCCACTACTGCAATATCGCCGCCCGCCTGGGCGAGCGGGCCCTGCTCAACGGCGACCGCCTCAGCCTGCTGGCCTATGCCGACGATGTCGTCGCCGAGGCCGCCGCACTGCGCGGCCAGAGCGGCCTGCTGCGCGCGCGCCACCTGCTCGAATCACTGCGCCCCTCCGCCCACGACGCCAACCCGCTACCCGCGGCCCTGCGCGCCCGACGCCTGGCCCGACGCCGCTCGCTGGTGGTACTGCTCAGCGACCTAGACGACGACCTGCAACAGGGGCAGCTGCTGCGAGCCATCGGCCTGCTGCGCCCCAAACACCAGCCACTGCTCGGGGCCCTGGAGGACGAGACGGTCGCCTCGATGCGCCGCGAGTTCGCCGGTGAGTGGCTAAGCCCCTACCGCAACCTGGCGGCGGAGGAGCTGCAGCGGCGTCATCGCGCCGCGCGCCTGCAGTTGCAGCGGCTGGGAGTCGAGGTGGTGATGGCGCTACCCGAGCGCCTGGACGGTGCGCTGATGGCCCGCTACGAGGAACTCAGGCGTCGGCTCTGACGAACACCTCGGGGCGCTTGCGCCAGAACCGCCCGCTGAACAGCAGCAGCATGAAGAGCCAGTAGGAGAGTCCCACCAGCAGGCGGAAATTGAGGTCGAAAATCGGGTCGGGGGAGATGTAGCCCTCGATCAGCCCCGCCCCCACCAGCAGCGGCACCCCCGCTGCCACCAGCACCCCGGCACGACTCACCGCCTGGCGAAAGGCCTCGGTACGGGTCAGCAGGCCCGGGCGCAGCAGCGCCTCGCCCAAACGTATGCCCGCCGCCCCGGCGATGATGATCACACTCAGCTCCACCATGCCGTGGGCGACGACGAACTCAAACAGCCGCCCATCCAGGTCGTGCTGTCCGGTGAAGGCAAACACCGCCCCCAGCATCAGCCCGTTGAGGATCATGATGTAGAGGGTGCCGATGCCGTAGAAAGCACCGAGGGCGAAGGCAAACAGGGTGACCATGATGTTATTGGTCATGATCTGCAGCGATAGCACCGAGGAGGGAAGGATGTTGAGCAGGTCGTCGGTCCACAGCTCACCGTTCTGCACATTCTCGATCATCTCCTGCGAGGCGAACAGGCCTATCAGCTCCGGTTGCAGGCTCACCAGCCCCCAGCCCGCGGCGATGCCAAGACAGAAGAGCGCGGTGCTGACAGCGATGGCCCCACGCAGGGCGTGGATCTCCCGCGGCAGGTCGCGCTGGAAGAGCTGGCGCAGCTGCGCCCAGGAACCTAGCGGCGGACGCTGCACGGTGTCAAAGGCGCGCAGCAGCAACGCCTCCAGATAGCGGATCACCCGGCTGCCCGGCAACAGACGGCGCGCCAGCGACAGGTCGCGGGCCACGCCGCGGTAGCCACTCAGCAGCTCCAGCGCCTCGTCGCTCTGTCGCGCCCGAGCCCCCTGCTGGTGCTTGATCAACTCCTCCTGGCGCCGCCATGCCGCCACCCGGCCACGCAGCCAGCCGGCCAGCGCCCGGCCCTGCAGATTCTTACCGATCGCGCTCTGCTCCTCAGCCATCCCCGCGTCCCTCCAGCAATCCCTTGAGTGCCGCCTTGAGGCGACCATCGTAGCCGCGCCCCTTGCTGGGCACTTCCACCCCGTGCGCCTTGAGCAGGGTCTCGCCCATCGCCCGGCGTCGCTCCGCAAGCAGGCCATCCCAACGCTCCAGCAGCTCCATCAGCAGTTCACGCTGCTTGAGGGATAGCTGAGGCCCCTCTCCCGCCTCGTCGAACAGCCCCTCCAGCGCCTTCAGCCGCAACGCCTCCTCGTAGGTGATCAGGGTACCGCCGGCGATATCGCCGATTCGGGTATGACGGCGACTGAAGTGGGCCACCAGCAGGCCCAGCACATAGGCCGAGGGGAGGCTGTCCACCAGGCGGAAGATGTTGCGCACCAGGATCGGCCCCAGCCCAGGGGTCAGCCCCTGCTCGGTGACTATGCGCAGTCCCATCATCCGCTTGCCCGGGGTGCGACCACCCATCAGCCACTCCAGCACCGGGTGATAGAGGAAGTAGATGGCAACGGCCGGCAGCACCGCCACCCAGCCGATCACATCCCCCTTGAAACCCGTGTTCTGCAGCCACCAGCCCACGCCGAAGCCCCAGGCCATGGCGAAAATGACACGGATATGGATATCGATGATAAAGGCCAGCGAACGCCCGCCGAGACCGGCCACCGGCAGCTCCACCTCAACACCGCCGACCGAATGGATGGTAATGGCCTCCTCCATGGGGCCTCCCTGTTTATGGTTATAGGGGTTATAGCTATCACAGCACCTGGATGAGGGCAAACCAGTGCTTAATCGCAGTGCATGCATCTGGTAGCCTTGCGGGCATACCTATTCCTAATAACGAACAGCCGAATGAAATATAAAGACCTCCGCGACTTCATCGCCCAACTGGAAGCACGCGGCCAGCTCAAGCGCATCCACCAGGCGATTGACCCGAACCTGGAGATGACCGAAATCGCCGACCGCACCCTGCGCGCCGGCGGCCCGGCGCTGCTGTTCGAGAATCCCAAGGGCTCGGACATCCCGGTGCTGGCCAACCTCTTCGGCACCCCGGAGCGGGTGGCGCTGGGCATGGGCGAGGAGTCGGTGGAGGCGCTGCGCGAGGTGGGCAAGGTGCTGGCCCAGCTCAAGGAGCCGGAGCCGCCCAAGGGGATGCGCGATGCCTGGGAGAAACTGCCGGTGTTCAAGCAGGTGCTGAACATGGCCCCCAAGGTGGTAAAGAAGGCTCCCTGCCAGGAAGTGGTGGTCGAGGGCGAGGCGGTTGACCTCGGTGCCCTGCCGGTGCAGACCTGTTGGCCGGGCGATGCCGGCCCCCTCATCACCTGGGGGCTGGTGGTCACCCAGGGGCCGCACAAGCCGCGGCAGAACCTCGGCATCTACCGCCAGCAGGTGATCGGCCGCAACAAGCTGATCATGCGCTGGCTCTCGCACCGTGGCGGGGCGCTGGATTTCCGCGAATGGAAGGAGGCCCACCCGGGCGAGCGCTTCCCCATCGCCGTGGCCCTGGGGGCCGACCCGGCCACCATCCTCGGCGCCGTCACCCCGGTGCCCGACACCCTATCCGAGTACGCCTTCGCCGGCCTGCTGCGCGGCTCCAAGACCGAGGTGGTGAAGTGCCTGGGCAACGACCTGCAGGTGCCGGCCTCGGCGGAATTCATCCTCGAGGGCTACATCGACCCGGAGGAGATGGCCGACGAGGGGCCCTTCGGCGACCACACCGGTTACTACAACGAGGTGGACCGCTTCCCGGTGTTTACCGTCGAGCGCATCACCCAGCGCCAGGACCCCATCTACCACTCCACCTACACCGGCCGCCCGCCGGATGAGCCGGCGGTGCTGGGCGTGGCGCTCAACGAGGTGTTCGTGCCCATCCTGCAGAAGCAGTTCCCGGAGATCGTCGACTTCTACCTGCCGCCCGAGGGCTGCTCCTACCGCATGGCGGTGGTGAGCATGAAGAAGCAGTACGCGGGGCATGCCAAGCGGGTGATGATGGGGGTGTGGTCCTTCCTGCGTCAGTTCATGTACACCAAGTTCGTTATCATCGTCGATGAGGATGTAAACACCCGCGACTGGAACGATGTGATCTGGGCCATCACCACGCGCATGGACCCGGCCCGCGATACGGTGATGATCGAGAACACCCCCATCGACTACCTCGACTTCGCCTCGCCGGTCTCCGGTCTGGGCTCGAAGATGGGCATGGATGCCACCAACAAATGGCCCGGCGAGACCGACCGCGAGTGGGGCGTGCCCATCGTCATGGACGAGGCGGTCAAGGCGCGGGTCGATGCCCTGTGGGATGAGCTGGGTATCGACCCGGCCT
>JBFFRO010000066.1:0-7980 GCA_041572995.1 Thiohalomonadaceae bacterium | reverse complement strand
CCCCAGAAGGTGAACCAGGCCAGCTTGTTGCTGTACAGGGACACGCCACAGGTGCGCTGAACCGTGTAGTAGGCGGTAGCCATCAGGGTACAACCACCGAAGGCAAAGATAACCGCGTTAGTGTGGAGCGGGCGCAGACGGCCAAAGCTCAGTTCAGCGATGTCCATGTTAAGGAACGGCCAGGCCAGTTCCGATGCGACATAGGTACCGATGAGGGTACCCACCACCAGATAGACGATCGCCATGATGGTAAACCATCGGACGACGTCGAAGTCGTATTTCTCTACTTGCGTCTCCACGAGTAGTCTCCTTTTGTTATTACCCTAAGGTCTTTGTGTAATCCACGACTATAAAGCCGGGAAGTTTTTTGGGGTGCGGCGCCCGATCGCAGCTGGTCTCCTCCATCTGCGATCGGGGACTTTCCCCCGAAAATTATTGCTAGGACCGCAGTCCCAATGACGCATGTCGGGACAAACGCCAAAATGTTCCGGGCCATTCCTGGTCCGAACAGGTACTGAAACGGGTGGTTTAAGGTGAACTACCAGCTGGGACAGACGCTGGGGTTTGGCGACGTTCGGCCTGACAAGGGCCAATTTTGAAGATTTTTCGAGATAGTTCGCTTAACGCGCTATCCCTATTATGTTTTTTTGTGTTTGTCGTCGCCTGTCCCAAGCCAGGAATACCCCCGAAATTCCCCGCTTTGGAACGTGATGTTATGCCAAAAGAAGATATCAGAACATTGACTATTGTCAATTAATGGGGGATTTCACACACTTTTCGTCGATCGTCTCGCCAAGCTTAAGCCGGGCTTAAGATGACGGCCGCGGGATACCATATATAGGTTTACCTAGGCCCGAAGCTGCGAGTCGGCATGACGGAGCCCACCGGCCAGCTCGGCCAGGCGTTCGAGCTCGAGAATGCGGATGTGCTTGCGCTGCACGGTCAGCAGCTCTTCGCGCTGGAAGCGGGTGAACAGGCGGCTGACCGTCTCCACCGCCAGCCCCAGGTAGTTGCCGATGTCGTTGCGCGACATGCTTAGATGGAAGTCGGTGGGAGAGAATCCACGCGCCTTGTAACGGTTGGAGATGGAGAGCAGCAGCGAGGCCAGACGCTCATCGGCCCCCTTTTTGCCATGCATCTGCAGCAGGGTGTGCTCGTGCAACAGCTCCTTGCTCATCACCTGCAGTAGCAGCTGTTGCAGGTTGGGCAGCTCGTCGCAGAGTTCCTCGAAGCGCTCATAGGGGATCTCGCAGACACTGGTGGTCTCCAGGGCCTTGGCGGCGCAGGGGTGACAGCGACCGCTGATCGCCTCCAGCCCCAGCAGTTCACCGGGGAGGTGGAAGCCGGTCACCTGTTCCTGGCCGTCAGAGGCAGCGGAGTAGGTCTTGAGTGAGCCGGAGCGTACCGCGTAGATGGACTGAAAGTCGCTGCTCTCCTGGAACAGGTGTTCGCCGCGCTTGAGCGGGCGGCGGCGCTTGATGATGTTGTCCAGCCGCTCAAGGTCCTCGCCGCCGATGCCTACCGGCAGGCAGAGCTGGAACAGGTTGCAGTCCTTGCAGGCGAGCCTGCTGGACTCCAAGTCTATGATTTTACGGTCGGCTTTATCAGACATGGGCGGGCCGTGGCGGCAACTCACTGGGGAAAACCACTCCATGCTCTTATATGTTAGACATGGATGCAAGCCGCTACACTACGCTATTTAAACGGTTTGTTTAATCCGTACAGGCGGATCGGGTATCCTATGCCTTTTCCGGCCCCACGGCCCTATGGGAGGTACAGCCATGGCATCGCGCCAGGCGACGGTAAATCGCGAAACCCTGGAGACCCGCATCGCGGTCTCGATCGACCTCGACGGCGAGGGCAACGGTCGCTTTGAGACCGGTGTGCCCTTCCTTGACCACATGCTCGACCAGGTGGCCCGTCACGGCCTTATCGATCTCGAGATCAAGGCCGAGGGGGATACCCACATCGACGACCACCACACCGTTGAGGATATCGGCATCACCCTGGGCCAGGCACTGGCGCAGGCGGTGGGCGACAAGAAGGGGATCCGCCGCTACGGCCACGCCTATGTGCCGCTGGACGAGGCCCTCGCGCGCGTGGTTGTCGATTTCTCCGGCCGCCCAGGCCTGGAGTTCGGCGTTGACTTCCCGCGCGCGCGCATCGGCAGCTTCGATGTGGACCTCTTCATGGAGTTCTTCCAGGGGCTGGTCAACCACGCGCAGATCACCCTGCACATCGATGCCATTCGCGGCAGCAATGCCCACCACATCGCCGAGACCATCTTCAAGGCCCTCGGCCGTGCCCTGCGCATGGCGCTGGAGGCGGACGAGCGCATGGCCGGCAAGATGCCCTCAACCAAGGGCAGCCTCTAGGGCGAAAGGCGGTAGCAAACGATGAGTAGTGTCGCTGTAATCGACTACGGCATGGGCAACCTGCACTCGGTGGCCAAGGCCCTGGAACACGCCAACCCCGCGCACAAGGTGATCGTCAGCGCCGATGGCGAGACGATCCTCGGTGCCGACCGTGTGGTGCTTCCCGGGGTCGGCGCCATCCGTGACTGCATGGGCGAGATCAAGCGCTTGGGCATCGACCAGGTGGTAGCCGAGGCGCTCAACTCCAAGCCCCTGCTGGGAGTCTGTGTCGGCATGCAGGCACTGATGCGCCATAGTGAGGAGAACGGCGGCACCGAGTGTCTGGATATTCTTCCCGGCCAGGTGCGCTTCTTCGGCGATGACCTGCGCGATCCGGAATCCGGCGAGGCGCTAAAGGTGCCGCACATGGGCTGGAATCAGGTGCACCAGGAGCGCGAGCACCCGCTGTGGGCGGGTATCGACCAGGACGCTCGCTTCTACTTCGTCCACAGCTACTATGTGGAGATGGAGCAGCGCGAGTTGGTCGCCGCCTCGTGCCGACACGGTATCCCGTTCACCGCTGCGGTCGCCCGCGATAACCTCTTCGCCACCCAGTTCCATCCGGAGAAGAGTGCGGATGCGGGCCTGCGCCTGTACGCCAACTTCCTCGCCTGGGACGGCGAGTAAATTCCATACCTCAATCTGATCAATTCAGGAGCTGAACAATGCTGTTGATTCCCGCCATCGACCTCAAGGACGGCAAATGCGTACGTCTGCGCCAGGGGCGAATGGAGGACTCCACCGTCTTCTCCGATGACCCGGTGGCGATGGCTGCCCAATGGGTGGAGGCCGGCGCCCGTCGCCTGCACCTGGTCGACCTTAACGGCGCCTTCGAGGGCAAGCCGGTGAATGGTGATGTGGTGCATGCCATCGCCGAGGCCTTTCCCCAGGTGCCGATCCAGATCGGTGGCGGCATCCGCGACGAGGAAACCGTGCAGGCCTACCTCGATGCCGGCGTGCAGTACGTCATCATCGGCACCAAGGCGGTCAATCACCCCGGCTTCGTCGGTGACCTCTGCGCCGAGTTCCCCGGCCACGTGATCGTCGGGCTGGATGCCAAGGACGGCAAGGTGGCCATCGATGGCTGGTCCAAGCTCTCCAAGCACGATGTGATCGACATGGCCCAGCACTTCGAGGAGGATGGGGTCGAGGCGATCATTTACACCGACATCGGCCGCGACGGCATGATGAGTGGCGTTAATATCGACGCCACCGTCAAACTGGCGCAGGCGATCAATATCCCGGTGATCGCCTCCGGTGGTATTACCAACCTCGACGATGTGCGCGCCCTCTGTGCGGTGGAAGGTGAGGGCATCACCGGTGCCATCACCGGTCGTGCCATCTACGAAGGCTCTCTCGATTTCGCCGAGGGACAGAAGCTGGCCGACGAGCTCGGCTCTAACTAAGGTCGCAACGCATGGCCCTGGCAAAACGCATCATCCCCTGTCTCGACGTGGACAACGGCCGTGTGGTCAAGGGGGTGCAGTTCGTCGACATCCGTGACGCTGGCGATCCGGTCGAAGTGGCCAAGCGCTACAATGAACAGGGCGCTGACGAGATCACCTTCCTCGACATCACCGCCACCGCGCACGAGCGCGAGACCATGGTGCATGTGGTGGAGAAGGTCGCCGACGAGGTGTTTATCCCGCTCACCGTCGGTGGCGGTATTCGCGAGCTGGCCGACATCCGCCGCATGCTCAATGCCGGTGCCGACAAGGTGGGCATCAACTCCGCCGCAGTGAAGCGTCCGGAGTTTGTCCGCGAGGCGGCCGAGAAATTCGGCTCCCAGTGCATCGTCGTCGCCATCGACGCCAAGAAGGTCTCTGCCGAGGGCGAGGCCGACAAGTGGGAGATCTTCACCCACGGCGGGCGCCAACCGACCGGTATTGATGTGGTCGAGTGGGCGAAGAAGATGGTCGATTACGGCGCCGGTGAGATCCTGCTGACCAGCATGGATTGCGATGGCGTGAAGAATGGCTTCGACCTGGCCCTGACCCGGGCGGTGGCCGACGCGGTGCACGTGCCGGTGATCGCCTCCGGCGGCGTCGGCAATCTCGACCACCTGGTCGAGGGCATCACCGAGGGTCATGCCGAGGCGGTGCTGGCCGCCAGTATTTTCCACTTCGGCGAGTACAGCGTCGGTGAGGCCAAGCAGCGCATGGCCGATGCCGGTATCGAGGTGCGCCTGTGAGCGACTGGCTGGATGCGATCAAGTGGAGTGAGGACGGCCTGGTGCCAGCCATCGCCCAGGAAGCCGACGGCACCATTGTGATGTTTGCCTTCATGAATCGCGAGTCACTGGCACTCACCGCCGAGAAGGGCGAGGCGGTCTACTTCTCGCGCTCGCGCAACAGGCTCTGGCACAAGGGCGAGGAGTCGGGCCACGTGCAGAAGGTGAAGGCGATCCGCACCGACTGCGATAAGGATGTGGTCCTGCTCACCATCGAGCAGGTGGGCGGTATCGCCTGCCACACCGGACGCCACAGCTGTTTCTACCATGAACTCAAGGGGGAGACCTGGGAGGCGGTGGAGCCGGTTCTCAAGGACCCCAAGGCGATCTACGACCAATGAGCGATACGCTGAACAAACTCGCCGAGGTACTGGAGGCGCGCAAGGGCGCCGCCGCCGACAGCTCCTACGTCGCCTCCCTTTATCACAAGGGGCTGGATGCCATCCTCAAGAAGGTGGGCGAAGAGGCCACCGAGACGGTGATGGCGGCGAAGGACGGCGATGCGGAGAAGATCATCTACGAGGTGGCCGACCTCTGGTTCCACACCCTGGTACTGCTCAAGCAGCAGGGGCTGGAGCCGCAGCAGGTGCTGGATGAGTTGGAGCGGCGCTTCGGTCTCTCCGGTCTGGAAGAGAAGGCCAACCGTAGCAAGTAGTGGGAGCACGCTATGAGCGAGTGTCTATTTTGTAAAATCGTCGCTGGCGAAATCTCTGGCGATATCGTCTACGAAGACGACAAGATGGTGGTGTTCAAGGACATCGCCCCCAAGGCCGATGTGCACCTGCTGGCCGTGCCGCGCGAGCATATCGAGAGCCTGAACGAGTTGAATGAGTCCCACGATGCGCTCATCGCCTATATGATGCGCAAGCTTCCCGAGCTGGCCCGTGAGCAGGGACTTGATAGCGGTTTTCGCACCATCATCAACACCGGGCCGGGTGGCGGCCAGGTGGTATTCCATCTGCATATTCACCTGCTGGGCGGTCCGCGCCTGGCCGGGTTTTAACGCTTAATAGAGATTACGGAGACTTCCCCCCATGGGTATTAGCATCTGGCAGTTACTGATCATCGCGGTCATCGTCATCCTGCTCTTCGGTACCAAGAAACTGCGTAACGTCGGCACCGATTTGGGCGGCGCAGTGAAGGGCTTCAAGAAGGCGGTCAAGGATGGTGAGGCCGAGAAGAGCGAGGCGATCGAAGAGAAGAAGGCCGAGGGTGAGGTGATCGAGGGAGAGGCCACCAAGGAGAAGGACAAGGTCTAAACCTCCCGACAAGGCCCCTCCCCCATGTTTGACATCGGATTCTTCGAGCTGCTGCTCATTGGCGTCATCGCTTTGCTGGTGATCGGTCCCGAGCGCCTGCCCAAGGTGGCCCACACCGCGGGCTTGTGGTTTGGCCGTGCCCGGCGCACGGTGATGGACGTCAAGGCCGACATTGACAAAGAGCTCAAGGCCGAGGAACTCAAGCGCATCCTGGATGAGCAGGCCAAGAGCACCGGTATTCACGAGATCATCGAAGAGACCCGAGAGAGCGTCGACAAGCTTAAGTCGGATGTCGACGAGGGGGCGGGTGAGCTCAAGGCGCTGACCGATAGTGAGCCGACGGAAAGCAAAGAGCCCACTAAGGCCGAGAACAGCAAGCCATGACTGAGCACGGTCCCGACACCGATCAGGAACAGCCCTTCATCAGTCATCTGGTGGAGATGCGTGACCGCTTGCTTCGCGCGGTGCTGGTGGTGTTGCTGGTCTTCCTCGGCCTGTTCAGTTTTTCCAACGATCTCTATTCGCTGTTGGCCGCACCGCTACTGGCCCACCTGCCCGACAACGCCTCGATGATCGCCACCGAGGTGGCCTCGCCGTTTCTCACCCCGCTCAAACTGGCCTTTGTCGCAGCGGTGTTCCTCTCCATGCCGGTGCTCCTGTACCAGCTCTGGGCCTTCGTTGCCCCCGGCCTCTACAGCACGGAGAGAAAGCTGGTACTGCCGTTGCTCATCTCCAGCACCCTGCTCTTCTATGCCGGCATGGCCTTCGCCTACTTCGTGGTCTTTCCGCTGGTGTTTGGCTTCTTCACCGCCACTGCCCCCGAGGGCGTGGCGGTGATGACCGACATCGGCAAATACCTCGATTTCGTGCTCAAGCTCTTCTTCGCCTTTGGCCTCGCCTTCGAGGTGCCGATTGCTACCATCCTGTTGGTCTGGACCGGCTTCACCACCCCCGCCAGCCTCAGCGAAAAGCGCCCCTATATCGTCGTCGGAGCCTTTATCATCGGCATGCTGCTCACGCCGCCCGACATCTTCTCGCAGACCCTGCTGGCCCTGCCTATGTGGCTGCTGTTCGAGGTTGGCGTGATCTTCTCCCGACGCTTCGTGCGCAAGGATGAGGAGTATGAAGAGGAGGATGACGAGGATGAGGACCTCGATGCTCAGCTCGATCGTTACGAGAGAGAGCAGGCGGCACTGGATAAAGAGAAGAAATAAAAAAGGCGGCCTTCAGGCCGCCTTTTTTTATCGGTGTACCGTTCGGTAGATCACTGGAATCAGCATCAAACTCACCAGCAGCGAGAAGCCCAGGCCACCGATGAGGGTGACGGCCAGGGGTTGCAGCATCTCGGCACCCTCACCCATGCCCAGGGCCAGCGGCAGCATGCCGAAGACCGTGGTGAGGGTGGTCATGAGGATGGGGCGCAGGCGCTGACGCGCGGCGGTGGTGATCGCCTCATCACGGCCAAGGCCATCGGCGTGGCGACGCTTGATGGTCTCGACCAGGACGATGGCGTTATTGACCACGATACCGGCGAGCATAATCATCCCCAGCCACACCGGCATGGAGAGCGGCAGGCCGGTGAGCTGAAGGGCCAGGGCCACGCCGATGGTGGCGAAGGGCACGCCGAGCAGGATCACCAGCGGGTCGCGTAGCGACTCGTACTGCACCGCCATGACCACCAGCACCAGGAACAGCGCCAGCGCCAGCAGGGTGCGGCCGGTGCGCTCCCCCTCCTGCAATGACTCCAGGCCACCGCCATCGTAGAGGGCGTAGCCCGGCGGCAGCTCCAGGTCCTGCAGCGTTGCATCGACGGCGGCATAGGCCTCGCCAAGGGTGACCTCACCCAGCGAGGCGCTCACCTCGACAATACGCCGCTGGGCATCGCGCTGGATATCGGCGGGCTCGGCCTGAAGCTCCAGCCGCGCCACCTCGCCCAGGCGTAGCGGCCGGGCGGGCTCGCCGGCGTAGACCACCAGTTCCTCCAGAGCCTGTGGCGAGCCCATGGACTCGCGTGGCAGACGCAGGCGGATCTCATAACTGCGATCCCCGGCCAGCAGTTCGCCGGCGATCTCCCCCT
>JBFFRO010000065.1:0-7986 GCA_041572995.1 Thiohalomonadaceae bacterium | reverse complement strand
TTTGACCGTATCCAGCGCCGGGTAGAGCTGACCGAGGCGGGCCGCGCCCTGCTACCCCACGCCCGCGCCATCCTCCGGCAGCTGGAGGAGAGCCGCCGCGCGGTGGCCGACCTCTCCGGTGAGATCGGCGGCGAACTGAGCCTGGGTACCAGCCACCACATCGGCCTTCACCGCCTGCCCGGGCCGCTGCGTGACTACAGTCGCCGCTACCCGGCGGTGCAGCTGGATATCCGCTTCCTCGATTCCGAGGAGGCCTGCCGCGCGGTGGAACAAGGGGAGCTGGAGCTGGCGGTAGTGACCCTGCCACTACACCCCTCCGAGAGGCTACGCTGTCAACGCCTGTGGCTGGACGAGCTGGACATCTGCTGTGCGGGCGAGCACCCGCTGGCCGGGGACGGCCCGGTGCAACTCGCTGACCTGGCCCAGCACCCGGCCATCCTCCCCGGACGCGGCACCTTCACCCGCGAGGTCATCGAGGCCGCCTTCGCCGGCCTGACCCTTAACGTTGGTCTCTCCACCAACTACCTGGAGACCAACAAAATGCTCATCGGCGCCGGTCTCGGCTGGGGCGTGCTGCCCCGCTGCATGCTCGACGAGAGCCTACACACCCTGAAGACCCCACTGCAGCTGAGTCGCGAACTGGGGCTGGTGCTACACCGCAACCGCCATCTCTCCAATGCGGCACAGGCGATGGTGACTCTGCTTGAGCCCTAAGAACGGGCAGGCAGGCACCATTACGCACAAATTTTGCGCGCATAAGCTCTCCGTTCACTCGATTCACTCAACAACCCCCTGACCCTGTGCCCATTTCCCGTGCCCCGGCACTTGGCACGCTCCTTGTTAAGAATCCCCTGCCGGGGGATCTCGGCTCCTTGCGTCTGCCATGGATGGCCTTATTCAAAGAACGGGATACGACCGTATTCCGAAGATGACCTGATCGCGGGTCATATGAACTGCAAAGCCGGGCTGTGCCCGGCTTTTTTATGCGCGTGTCTGGCGTACACTCTTGGTATGCATCCCGACCTCGCCTCCGCCCTCAGCCAGCACGCCCTCCTGGGCCACTGGTATGCCACGCCGATGACGACGCAGAAGGCACGTGAGTTGCTGCCGCAGTGCGAAAGGCGCCGCCAGCAGCGGCTGCGCAGAGGAGCCGGTGAGGCCATCACCCTGGAGCTGGCCTCGCTCATCGCCCGCTTTCATCTGGGCAAGGCGAACGATAACGACTTTGAGCACCTGACGGAAAAACTCCGGCGCCGCCACTCCCCCCGCGCACTGGCACTGCTGCACCTCATCCACGGCCAGCTACTGGCCTCACGCCAGCGACCCGGCGCGACGGCAAAGCTAGACAAGGGCTTCCGCCTTGCCACCCACCTGCTCCACCCCGAGGATTACTTCGCCCTGCTCAACCGCCACCGGCTGCTGGCGGCCCTGCCCGATGTGGTGCTGGAGACTCCCCTGGAACTAAAGGCGCTGCTGGAGACGTCGGCGGTGAAGCTGAAGCTGGAGTCACGACAACCCCGGCGTGGCGACTACAGCCGCAACCCCGGCGACCTCTACGGCTAAACCCTTACCCGTCGTAGCAGCAGTCCCAGCCCCAGGCCGCGGGCGGCCATGAACAGCATCAACGCCAGCCACAGGCCATGGTTACCCAGCGGCTGGAGCAAGTACCAGGCGGGTAGAAACAGCAGCAGCAGTGCGGCCAGCATGGCGTTGCGCATCTCCCGTGAGCGGGTGGCACCGATGAACACCCCATCCAACCAGTAACTCCAGACAGAGATGAGCGGCGAGGCGACAAGCCAGGGAAGATAAAGGGCGGCATGCTCGCGCAGCTCGGGGATGTCGGTCAGCAGGGCGATGATCCCCTCCCCTGCCATGAGGTAGGCCAGGGAAAAGGCCGCGGCGAAGAGCAGCGACCACTGCAGCGAGCTCCTGAGGGCGGCACGTAACAGGCGCTTGGACTTTCGTCCCAGGGCACGCCCCACCAGCGCCTCGGCAGCGTGGGCGAAGCCATCAAGGGCGTAGGCGGTCAAGGCCTGGAAATTCATCAGCATGGCGTTGGCGGCCAGCACCAGCTCGCCCTGAGCCGCCCCCTGACGGGTGAAAAAGGCGAAGGCAAAGATCAGGCAGAGGGTGCGGATAAAGATATCGAGGTTGAGGCGCAGCATACGCAGCAACTCGCGCCCGCGCAGCAGATCACCCCAGGGCCAGGCCCCGCCCAGGCATCCGCGCATCAGCCACAGCCCCAGCAAGAGGCCGAACCACTCAGCCAGGGTGGAGGCCAGGGCCACACCGCTCACCCCCCAGCCGAGGCCAAGCACAAACAGCAGATCTAGAGCGATATTGAGGCCGTTGACCGCCAGCAGCAGTAACAGCGGCGCGCGGCTGTTCTGCATGCCGATAAAGGTGCCCAGCAACACGTAGTGGCCAAGTACCGCCGGGGCACTCCAGATGCGCACGCCGAAATAGTCGCCGGTCAGTGGCGCCAGCACCCCTTCGGCCCCGCTCAGCGAGATCGCCACACGCCCTATCGGCCCCTGCAGCAGCAGCAGGGCGCTGCCGATGAGCCCTGCCAGCAGCAGTCCGCGACCCAGCCACAGGCGCAACGCCTCGTGATCGTGAGCGCCGTGGGCCTGGGCCACCAGCCCGGTGGTGCCCATGCGCAGAAAGCCGAAGCCCCAGAAGAGGAAGCTGAAGATCATCGCCCCCAGGGCGACGGCGGCAAGGTAACGGGGTGAGTCGAGATGGCCGACCACGGCGGTATCGACCAGCCCCAGCAGCGGCACGCTGATGTTGGAGAGGATCATGGGCCCGGCCAGGGCCCAGAGTCGCCGGTGGTGGGGGTGCATCCGTGCTACCCCTCCCAGGCAAGACTCATCAGCCGTTCATCATCGGCCCAGAGCCGGGCCTCGTAGCGCACGCCCTGATGCCGCACCCAGGCGCTATCATCACGCAGTGCCTCGACGGTAAACGTCTGCGGACGGCCCTGAAAGCCTCGCCCGGTCGCCTTGGCCGCGGCCTCCTTCAGCACCCAAAGACGCAGCATGCGCGTTTGCGCCCCAGGCTCATCCAGGCCGTCGAACCAGTGTTGGAATTCCGCCTCGTCACAAAAGCGCCGCGCCAGTCCCAGCGCGGAGGCACGCCGAGCGCCACAACGCTCGATATCTACCCCCAGGTGCTGCCCGTGGGCGGCGACCGCCGCCAGGCTCTCGTCATCGCAGTGGCTAATGGAGAGGGATGGCGGCACCTGGTATCCGCTGATCTCCAGCCTCGGCGCCCCCCACTCGTCGTTCGCAATAGTGATCGCAGTCCACTCCGGCGGCGTCTGCTGTTGCCGCTCAAACCAGTGGCGGCAGGCCAGCTTGGCCGCTCGACGGCCCAGCAACCACTGGCGTGCGCGCTTGGCCACGCTCGTCTCCAGCAACTCTCGGTAGCGCAGGCGTTCCGCCTCGCTCAGCCACGTCTCTGCCTGGGACTCGTCCAGTTCATCACCCTGCAGGTGCAGCAGCACCACATCGAAGGGCAGTTGCGGCTGCCAATCAAACACGGGGCACGCCCTCCTCCCGCCCCACCCAGCGGGCGGCGATGACCAGCGCCAACAAGCTCAACCCCGCGGCCACCGCGTAGGTGAGCGCAGCCCCGGCACCGTCCCACATCAGACCGGCGTAGTAGCTACCGAAGGCCCCGCCGGCACCAAAGCTAACGCTGCTGTAGAAGGCCTGCCCCTTGCCGTGGTGACGGCCGCGAAAGTAGTGGTGAAAGAACGCCACCGCCACCGCGTGAAAGACTCCGAAGCTCGCCGCGTGCAGCAGTTGGGCGAACAGCAACAGCGGGAGCTGCTGCGGGAATAGACCGATAATGAGCCAGCGCACGCTGGTCAGGGCGAAGGCCATGAGAAACAGCGCACGCAGGCCATAGCGTGGGGTCAGTCGGTGCATCACCATGAACACCCCGACCTCGGCCACAACCCCCAGCGCCCACATCCCGCCGATGAGGGTGCGGCCATATCCCTGCCCCTCCATGTAGATGGTGTAGAAGGTGTAGTAGGGACCGTGCCCCGCCTGCATCAGGAAACAGGCGGCCAGCAGTGCCAGGATCGCCGGGCGACGCAACAGCTCGCCCAGCGGCACATGCTCATGTTGGGGATGGATCTCTGGACGCTCCGGCACCAGCAGGCTGCTGATGAGGATCAGCAGGTAGATGCCCAGCATCACCCAGGGCAACAGCCCCGCGCCGTAGTGTTCGAGCAGCGGGCCGAGAGCAGCCACGCTGAGGATAAAGCCGATGGATCCCCACAGGCGAATCATGGAGTAACGGTGGGTATCATCGCCCAGGTGACGCAGGGTGGCCGATTCAAACTGTGGCAACACCGCGTTCCAGAAGAAGCTAAAGCCCACCATCACCAGCGCCAGGCGCCAGTAGGTCTCGGCATAGAAAACACCGATAAAGCAGACCAGGGCCAGCAGCGAACCGAGGCGCACCACCTGCATGCGCTTGCCGGTGTGATCGGCGATCCAGCCCCAGAGGTTGGGAGAAACAATCTTGGTGGCCATCACCAGTGCTACCAGTTCGCCGATCTCCAGGCTGCTAAAGCCCAGCGACTTGAGGTAGAGCGACCAGTAGGGCACCAGCGCGCCGAGACTGGCGAAGTAGAAGAGGTAGAAGCTGGAGAGGCGCCAGTAGGGCACGCGAGCGTGCCCTTAGTTGTCGCCGGCGGGGATCACCGGGGTCTGGCTCTCGACATCCATATTCTGCGCACGGTGGCGCAGCAGGTGGTCCATCAGCACGATGGCCATCATCGCCTCGGCGATGGGGGTGGCGCGAATGCCGACACAGGGGTCATGACGCCCCTTGGTGACCACCTCGATGGTCTCACCGGCGAAGTTCACGCTACGCCCAGGAAGGTGCAGCGAGGAGGTGGGCTTGAGGGCGATGGCAGCGGTGATCGCCTGGCCCGATGAGATTCCGCCAAGGATGCCGCCGGCGTGGTTGGACAGAAATCCCTCGGGGGTGATCTCGTCGCGATGCTCGGTACCCTTCTGCTCGATGCAGGCGAAACCGGCGCCAATCTCCACTCCCTTGACCGCGTTAATGCTCATCAGCGCGTGGGCCAGATCGGCATCCAGGCGGTCGAAGATGGGCTCGCCCAGACCCGGGGGGACCCCCTCGGCAACCACGTTGATCTTGGCGCCGATGGAGTTGCCCTCCTTGCGCAGGGCATCCATGTAGGCCTCCATCTCCGCCACCTTGGCCGCATCGGGACAGAAGAAGGGGTTGTTGCCCACCTCGGCCCAGTCGAAGGCTTCCGCCTTGATGGGACCGAGCTGGGAGAGGTAACCACGAACGGTGATCCCCTTGCTCGCCAGGTACTGCTTGGCGATGGCACCGGCGGCCACGCGCATGGCGGTCTCGCGGGCCGAGGAACGGCCGCCACCACGGTAGTCACGCACACCATACTTCTGCTGGTAGGTGTAGTCGGCGTGGCCGGGACGGAAGGTCTCGGCAATGTTGGAGTAGTCCTTGGAGCGCTGGTCGGTGTTCTCGATCAACAGGCCGATGGGGGTGCCTGTGGTCCGACCCTCGAACACGCCCGAGAGGATGCGTACCTGGTCCGGTTCACGCCGCTGGGTGGTGTGGCGCGAGGTACCGGGCTTGCGCCGGTCCAGGTCCGCCTGCAGGTCCGCCTCACTCAGCTCCAGCCCGGGCGGGCAGCCGTCGACGATGGCGCCGAGCGCCGGCCCATGGGACTCACCGAAGGTGGTGACGGTAAAGAGTTTTCCAAATGTGTTTCCAGACATGGGGCGATATTGTAGCGGCAAATCGAGCGCGCGTCGCGACCATTTGCAGCGGCCAATTCCGCCTCCGGAGCCACGCTAGCATCAAGCCCTTGAACGGCAAAAAGCCGCCCGGGTGGCCCCCGGACGGCTTTCTCTGCTCACTGCAGCGAGGACTTAGATCACCTTGGAGAAACGCTGATTCTGCTTCTCGCGCAGGTAACGGTCAAAGACCATGCAGATGTTGCGAATGAGCAGCTTGCCGGCCGGGTTGACCTCGATGCGCCCCGGCTCCAGCTTCAGCAGGCCGTCCGCCTGCATCCCCTCCAGGTCCTTCAGCTCGTTAGCAAAGTACTCGTTGAAGTTGATGCCGTGCAGCTGCTCGATGGCCGACTTCTCCAGCACGAAGTTGCAGATCAACTGGGTGATCACATCACGGCGCAGCTTGTCGTCCTTATCGAGGTCGACACCGCGGAAGATGGCTAGCTTGCCGGCGTCGATGGCGGCGTAGTAGTCGTCCAGCTCCTTGAGGTTCTGGCCATAGGAGTCGCCCACCATGCTGATCGAGGTGGCGCCGATGGCGATCAGGTCGCACTCGGCGTGGGTGGAGTAGCCCTGGAAGTTGCGGTAGAGGGTCCCCTCGCGCTGGGCCACCGCCAGCTCGTCATCGGGCTTGGCGAAGTGATCCATACCGATGTAGACATAGCCGGCATTGGTGAGCTTCTCGATGGACATCTGCAGGATGTCCAGTTTCACCTGCGGCTCAGGCAGGTCGGCCTCGTTGATGCGCCGCTGCGGCTTGAAGATCTCCGGCAGGTGGGCGTAGTTGAAGACGGTGAGGCGGTCCGGATCGATCTCCAACACCCGGTCGAGGGTGCGCGAGAAGCTCTCCACGGTCTGGAACGGCAGGCCGTAGATGAGGTCGACGGAGATGGACTTGAAGCCCTCGCGACGGGCCGCCTCCAGTGCCCCCAGGGTCTGCGCCTCGGTCTGCACGCGGTTGACCGCGACCTGCACCTTCTCCTCGAAGTCCTGCAGGCCCAGACTCATGCGGTTAAAACCGATCTCGCGCAGCAGGGCGATGGTATCGGTGCGCACCTCGCGCGGGTCGATCTCGATGGAGTACTCGCCGGTATCGTCGTCGTGCAGCTTGAAACACTCGCGGGTCTTGTTCATCAGCGCGCGCATCTCATCGTGGCTGATAAAGGTGGGCGTGCCACCGCCCCAGTGCAGCTGGTCGACAATGCGATCGGAGTCGAACAGCGCGCTCTGCAGCTCCAGCTCACGGAAGACCCTATCGAGGTAGGGGGCAGCGCGGGAGCGGTCCTTGGTGGCCACCTTATTGCATCCACAGTAGAAACAGACGGTGTCGCAGAAGGGGATGTGGAAGTAGAGCGAGAGCGGCCCGCCGGCGGCGTTACTGGCCTCGGCGTGGCGCTTGTACTCCGCCTCACCAAAACCGTCGTGGAACTGCACTGCAGTAGGATAGGAGGTGTAGCGCGGCCCGGACTTGTCGTAGCGCTTGATCAGTTCCAGGTCGAAAACAATGCTCTGCGATTTCATTCAATTCCCCGCTGCCGGTGCGGTTTTTACCGGCGCAATCGATATTATATCTGTAGTCTAAAGCATAACCGCGGGGGCTTTGCTCCGCATTAATGCCCAGACTGTTACTGTGGTTTACTCGCTCAGCCGCCAGAGCCACTCTCGGCCCCGGCGGCTGCCGGAGGCGCGGCCCCACTCCCCCGCCTCCTTCCCGACTCCCTGTCTCGTGTTCTAGTCGCAGGCCGCGACCAGCGACTCGGCATGCTCCTGCAGCTGCTCACGGGTCAGCAGGAACACCCCCTCCCCGCCTCGCTCGAACTCCAGCCAGACGAAGGGCAGCTGCGGATAGACCACCTCCAGCGCCGGCGCGCTGTTGCCCACCTCGCAGATGAAGATCCCCCCTTCCTGCAGGTGCGCGGCGGCGTCGCGCAGCATGATACGCACCAGGTCCAGGCCATCCACTCCGGCCGCCAGTGCCAGTTCAGGCTCGTGTCGGAACTCATCGGGCAGGCCGTCCATGTCCTCGGAATCAACATAGGGCGGATTGCTGATGATCACATCGTAGCGCCGCCCCTCTAGCCCGGCGAAGAGGTCCGACTGTACCAGCTCCAGCTGCCCCTCCAGGGCGAAGCGTTCACGGTTGATGGCCGCCACCTCCAGGGCATCGCTGGAG
>JBFFRO010000064.1:0-8000 GCA_041572995.1 Thiohalomonadaceae bacterium | reverse complement strand
GCGATTCCCTTGACCACGTCGGCGGCCGCATCCACGTTGAGGTGGCCGGTGGCGTAGTAGTCGAGGAAGAACAGCGGCTCGGCACCGGCGACGATGAGGTCGTTGACGCACATGGCCACCAGATCGATGCCGATGGTGTCGTGCTTGCCCATCTCCATCGCCAGCTTCAGCTTGGTGCCGACACCGTCGGTACCGGAGACCAGCACAGGCTCCGGGTAGCGATCCAGGGGCACCTCGAACAGCGCGCCAAAGCCGCCCAGACCACCGAGCACGCCAGGGCGCTGGGTACGTTTGGCGTGGGGCTTGATGCGCTCCACCAGGGCGTTTCCGGCGTCGATATCGACACCGGCATCACGGTAGCTGAGGCCGCCTTCGGCCGGGGTATTGTCGCTCACGGTATGCATCTCATCGGTTGGCGGGCGAAAGGCCGGCTATTTTAGCAGGGCTTGACGGCGCGCGCTCGTTCTCATAGCTTGCCCGGCATGAGAACGATTCCGCGCATTGCCAACCTTATATGGATTCTTGTCTGCCTCGGCCTGGGAGCGGGGGCGCTCCACGCCGCCGAGGTGGGAGCCCTCTACGAGGCCGAGGTGACGGTGCCCGACCGCTCCGCAGAGAGCCGACGCCTGGCCATGGCCCAAGCCCTGGAGCAGGTGCTGGTGAAGGTGAGCGGGCAGAGTAATCCGGGCCTGTTGCTGGGGGCCGAGCGGCTGGAGCAGAGTGCCCCACGCTATGTGCTGCAGTATCGCTACCGTAATATCCAGCCGCAGCCGCTGGAGGAGGGACAGCCCGTCGCCGGTGAGGACTCAGAAGCGGCCGATGCGCCGCTGGATACCCTGGCCCTGTGGGTGAAGTTCGACGAGAAGGGAGTGGAAGGGCTGCTGCGTGAAAATGACCTGCCGGTGTGGGGCTCGGCCCGTCCCATGACCCTGGTGTGGCTGGCGGTGGAGCGCCACGGTCGGCGCTATCTGGTCGGCACCCACGACCAGGGACCCACCCCCGCGGCACTGCAGGAGGCCGCAGCCGAGCGTGCCCTGCCGCTGAGCCTGCCGCTGCTGGACCTGGAAGACCAGGAGCGGGTGCAGGTGGTGGATGTCTGGGGGGGCTTCGAGGATACCTTGCTGAGTGCCTCCAAGCGTTACCCGGCGCAGGCGGTTCTCATCGGCCGCCTGGAGGCACAGCATCCCAGCGAGTATCGCGCCCGCTGGGACCTGCATGAGGGTGACAAGGTGTGGCGCTGGCAGAGCAGTGAGTTCAGCTTCGATGCGCTGGTCGCCTCGGGGGTCTACGGGGCGGCGGAGCGACTCTCCATGCGCTTTGTCGAGGGCTTCCAGAGTGGTGGTGGCCCGGTGGCCCTGGAGGTGTCCGGTCTGTACGACCTCATCGCCTATCGCAAGGCGGTCGACTACCTCAGTTCCCTGCACGGGGTGAAGCGGGTACGGGTCTCGCGGGTCGGCGGGGAGAGCGTCAGCTTCCTGCTGGATGTGGATGGCAGCAGCGATAACGTGGTGCAGACCATCGCCCTGGGCGACACCCTGGTCCCTGAGTCGGCGGAACCTGATGGCGCGCCCCCGCTGAGCACCGGGCCAACGGACCCCGCTGCGGCCCCCTCACTCTCTCCCGGGTCGGCCGCTATCCCGTCACTGGAGTTGCGTTACCGCCTGTTGCCGTGAACGCGCGTCACATCCCCAATCTGATCTCGTTACTGCGCATTGCCCTGGTCGTGCCCCTGTGGTGGCTGCTGGGCGAGGGGCGCTACTGGGAGACCCTGCTGCTGTTTGCCGTGGCCGGGGCCAGCGATGGTCTCGATGGCTTCCTCGCCCGCCACTATCACTGGCAGAGTCGTCTCGGCGCCTTTCTCGATCCCATCGGCGACAAGCTGATGATGCTCACCGCCTACCTCTGGCTCGGCTGGCTTGAGGCGCTGCCCTGGTGGCTGGTGGCGATGGTGCTGGGGCGTGACCTGATTATCGTCCTCGGCGCGTTGGCCTATCACGGCCTGATCGAGCGCATCGAGCTGGCGCCGACGCTGATCAGCAAGCTCAATACCGCCGTGCAGATCCTGCTGGGCCTGCTGACCCTGCTGGGGTTGGCGGGGCTGGCACTGCCCGGTCCATTGCTGCAGGTCGGAGTCTGGCTGGTGGCGTTGACCACCCTCTGGAGCGGCATCGACTACGTTGTCCGCTGGGCGCTGCGTGCCCGACGTGTGCATAAGGAGAAGAGTGAATGAGTACAGGGATGAGTGAATCGCAGCGGTGGTGGCTACTGGCCCTGACCGTCCTCTTCGGCGGTCTGATCTACCTGCTGGCGCCGGTACTGACCCCCTTCCTTGCCGGGGCGCTGCTGGCCTATATCGGTGACCCGCTGGTGGACCGGCTGGAGGCTCGCGGCCTCTCGCGCACCCTTTCGGTGGTCGTGGTGTTCCTGACCCTCACCCTCGTCGGACTGCTGCTGTTGCTGGTGCTGGTGCCGATGCTCGAGCGCCAGGTTGGCCTGTTGATCCAGCGCCTGCCGGGGTATCTGGAGTGGCTGTTCCATACCGGCCTGCCCGGGCTGTTGAGCTGGGCCGGACTGGAGCGTGACCTGATCGACCTGGGCGCTATCAAGAGCATGCTCAGCGGCTGGTTGCCCAGTGCGGGCAAGGGGGTGGCCGGTGTACTGGGTACCCTCTCGCGCTCGGGTATGACCCTCATCGGCTGGATCGCCAACCTGCTGCTGATCCCGGTGGTGACCTTCTACCTGCTGCGTGACTGGGACCTGATGGTGGCGCGTATTCGTGAGCTGCTGCCGCGCCGCTGGGAGCCGGATGCGGTGCGCCTGGCCTCGGCCTCCGATGAGGTGCTGGGCGCCTTCTTCCGCGGCCAGTTGCTGGTGATGCTGGTGCTGGCGCTGGTCTACGGCATCGGCCTCACCCTGGTGGGGCTGGAGCTGGGTCTGCTCATCGGTCTTATCGCCGGTCTGGTTAGCTTCGTTCCCTACCTGGGCTTTATCGTCGGTATCGTTGCCGCCACCATCGCCGCGTTGCTGCAGTTCAAGGGCATCGACCCGCTCATCTGGGTGGCGCTGGTCTTCGGCGTTGGCCAGTTGCTGGAGGGGATGGTGCTGCAGCCGCTGCTGCTCGGTGAGCGTATCGGCCTGCACCCGGTGGCGGTGCTGTTTGCGGTACTCGCCGGCGGCCAGCTGTTCGGTTTCTTCGGTGTGCTGCTGGCGCTGCCGGTGGCGGCGGTGGTGGCCGTGGTGCTGCGCTACCTGCATGAGCGCTATCTGGAGAGCGGTCTCTACGGGGCCGAAAAGCCGGCGGAGGAGAGCGGGAGTTGATGGCCGACCAGTTGCCGTTGCGCATCGGTCTGCGTGACGGTGCCACCTTTGCCAACTACCACCCTGGCCCCAATGCCGAGGCGCTGTTCGCGCTGGAGCAGCGTCTCGAGCCGTTTATCTTCCTCTGGTCGGCCCCCGGTGGCGGCCGCTCCCACCTGCTGCAGGCGGCCTGCCATGCCGCTGCCGATGAAGGAGCCGCCTACCTGCCGCTGGCGGAGCTTGCGCCCATGGGGCCTGAGCTGCTGGAGGGCCTGGAGTCGATGGCACTCATCGCCGTGGACGATGTTCAGGTGGTGGCCGGCGAGCCGGCCTGGGAGGAGGGACTGTTCCACCTCTATAACCGGGTGCGCGACGCCGGAGGCCGGTTGATTGCCAGCGCCGATGCGCCGCCCCCGGCGCTGAAGCTAGGCCTGCCCGACCTGGCATCGCGTCTGGCCTGGGGGCCGGTGTTCCAGCTGCGTCCGCTGGATGACGACGACAAGGCTGCCGCCCTGCAAATGCGTGCTGCCAAGCGCGGGATGCAGCTGCCGGACAACGTCGCCGCCTATCTGCTTAAGCACGCCCCACGCGATCTACCGGCCCTGTTCGAACTGCTGGAGAGGCTGGATCACGCCTCGCTGGCGCAGCAGCGCAAGCTGACCATTCCCTTCGTAAAAGAGCTGCTTTAACCCTCTTCACCACCCTCGGTGTTTTCCTCGGCTGCCTTCAACTCCTTGCCGCGCAAACGCGCGAAGAGCATGGCCCCGGTGTAGAAGGCGATACTGAAGAGCATCTCCAGGGCGGCCAGGCGTTGATCATCACCGGCGGCGGCCAGCTCGCCGGCTGCGTGCAGGAAATAGATAAGCGAGAGGAAACCACTCCAGGCGAAGGTGTAGGGTCGGCCGCGCAGCAATCCCCTGAAGGGGAAGATCAGCGGGAAGAGCAGGATCACCACCGCCATCATCCCGGGAAAGGCCTCGGGTGGAGAGAGCCACAGGTACCAGGCGGGGATCAGCAGCCAGAGGCCGAAGTAGCCGGCCAGCGTCAGCTGCAGGAAGAGGCGGGTGCGCGGTGCCAGCGGAACGAGGGTGTTCATGCCTGCATCCCCTCCAGGGCCTGGGCCGCGCGGGCCAGGCGTCGTCCCTGGGCCAGGCAGAGGTTGCGCTCCTCCTCGCTCAGCGGCAGGTCACTGTCGGGCCCTGCGTGGTGGCTCACCCCGTATGGCGTGCCACCACTCTGGGTCTGCAGTAATTCCTGTTCCCGATAGGGGATGCCGCAGAGCAGCATGCCGTGGTGCAGCAGCGGCAGCATCATCGACAGCAGGGTGGACTCCTGGCCACCATGCAGGCTGGAGCTGGAGGTGAAGACGCAGGCCGGCTTGTCGATCAAAGAGCCAGAGAGCCACAGAGGGCTGCTGGAGTCGAGAAAGTACTTCATCGGCGCCGCCATGTTACCGAAACGGGTGGGGCTGCCCAGGGCTAGACCGGTGCAGCGGCGCAGCTCATCCAGTTCCACGTAGGGGGCACCCTCGTCCGGTACTGAAGGGGCGCTGGCCTCGCACACCGTGGAGACCTCAGGCACCGTGCGCAGTAGCGCTCGTGCGCCCTCCACCTCCTCGACACCGCGGGCGATAAGCCGCGCCATCTCTGCGGTGGCGCCGTGGCGGCTGTAGTAGAGCACCAGTATTTCGGCCATGGGTGATTCTCCGGGGACGCGATGGCAGACGAAGGTTGTCATGGCGTCGGATTTGGGTTGAAATGACGGGATTATTCTAACTATTCGGCGGGGTGAGTCCCAGTCGGGATTGAGTCGGATGACCAAGAACTGCATCGTGACACGATTCAACCATATAACGAGAGCGCTCCTGGGCGCCGTCGGTGGGGCCCTGTTGCTGGGTGCCTGTGCCCTTGAGCCACCGGTACAGGAGATGAGCGACGCGCGTCAGGCGATCAGTGCCGCCCGCGAGGCCGACGCGGAGCTGTATGCGCCGAATCGCCTGCAGAGTGCCGAGGAGGCACTGGAGCGCGCCTCACACTATCTGGATGACGGTGACTACCTGCAGGCACGTGATGCCGCCCTGGCTGCCAAGGAGGTGGCGATGCAGGCTCGCGACCGCGCCCTGACCGAGAGCAACGCCAAGCCACGCTGAGTCGTGGTGTGAGCCAGGTCTCAAATCCAGCCACGGTCTGGAACGCTCCCTTGACAGTGACCGAGAACGGGTGCAAGCTTTTTTCCAAATAACGCCCCTGCTGGGCCTGTAAGGGCTTGGCAGAACAAAACAAACCATAATCATTCGGAGTCTTCGCATGAAAATCTTCAAGGCGATCAAGCTTACCGCCCTTATCGCTCTGGTGTTCAGCCTCGCCGTGGGTTGTACCCAGACCCCGACCAAGGAGCAGACCAGCGCCGAGCAGGCCGTGGCCGCCGCCCAGGCCGCCAACGATGCCGCCGTCAGCGGTGGTTACGCCAACGACAAGGCCGCCTCCCTGCTGGCCGAGGCCGAGAAGGCCCTGGCCAGCGGCAACTACGCCGAAGCCTCCCGCCTGGCCAACGAGAGCCAGCAGTACACCGCTGCCTCCAAGGCCATCAGCGAAGCCAAGGCCACCCAGGCGGAGGCCCAGGCTGCAGGTGCCTCCTGGCGTGATACGGCTGACATGATTGCCGAGGCCGAGAAGGCTCTGGCTGCCGGTGATACCGCCAAGGCCATCGAACTGGCCAATCAGGCCAACCGCCAGGCCCAGAACGCCATTGCCCAGAAGGCCGCCGAGATGGAGCGTCTGGCCGAGAAAGCCGCTGACAGCTACACCGTGATGAGCGGCGACAGCCTCTGGCACATCGCCGGCCGCGCTGATGTCTACGCCAACCCCTTCCAGTGGCCGCTGATCTACAAGGCCAACCGCGACCAGATTAAGGATGCCGACCTGATCTTCCCCGGCCAGGTGTTCAGCATCAGCCGCAACGCCTCCGAGGCCGAGATCAACGCCGCTGTCGACCACGCCCGCAACCGCGGCGCATGGGCACTGGGTGTCGTCGAGGACTCCGACATGGCTTACCTGGCTCGCTAAGCTCTAATCAGGTAGCCGAGGAAAAGGGCCCGTTGGGCCCTTTTCTGTTTCTGACAGGGAAAAATTTTAGGAAAGCTAATGAAATCGATTGAGCGCATCTTCGAGTCGATGCTCTGGAATAGCCGCTTCGTGGTGGTGCTGGCGGTGGTCGCCAGCCTGATCACCGCCATGGCGGTTTTCTTTATCGCCACGGTGGATGCCTGGTATCTGGTTGGACACGTGTTCGAGTACGCATCGCCAAACCTGGCCGACACCGCTCGCGCCGAGTTTCGTGCCGCCAGCATCACCCATGTGGTGGAGATTATCGACGGTTACCTGCTGGCCGCGGTGCTGTTGATCTTCGCCCTCGGGCTTTACGAGCTATTCATTAGCCGTATCGATGTGGCTGAGGGTAATGATGCCTCGCAGAACGTGCTGCTGATCAATAGCCTCGATGATTTGAAAAACCGCCTGGCCAAGGTGGTTTTGATGATACTCATCGTCAAATTCTTTGAACATGCTATTGGTATGGCCTTTAGTAGCGCTCTTGAATTACTCTATTTGGCCGGGGGGATCGCCCTGATCGGCCTGGCCCTCTACCTCTCCCACAGTCAGCCGGGAAAGTAAGATGATACGAGTAGTACTTGCCGCCTTTATTGCCCTGACGATATCGCTCCCGGCTTCTGCCTCCGGCGGCAAACAGGCCCAGGAGTTCAGCCTGACCGACCTCGAGGGACGTCGTCATGCCCTCAGCGACTATCGCGGCAAGTGGGTGGTGGTTAACTACTGGGCAACCTGGTGTCCGCCCTGCCTGGAGGAGATCCCGGAGCTGATCTTCTTCCATGAGAACCACAAGGAGAGCGACGCGGTGGTGCTGGGGGTGTCGATGGAGGAGATCGCCCCCCGCCGCCTGGCCGCCTTTGCCGATGATCAGATGATCTCCTATCCGGTGCTGCCCATTGAGGCGGGTACGCCGCTGGTCGGTACGGTGCCGGGCCTGCCTACTACCTACCTTATCGACCCTGAGGGCCGGGTCGTGGCACGACGTGTCGGCGGTGTGACCGCCGAGGCGATCGAGTCGGTGATGGCCAAGTTCTCCACAGGACAGAATTGATGATGTTGCGCCCCCTGTTTTTCAGTCTCCTGCTCTGTGTCGGTGTGGCCCACGCGGCCGACGAACGTCTGGATCCCTATACCCACTTCTTCAATGACAGCTTCGGTGACTATAGCGAAGAGCTGCAAACCGCCCGTGACGAGGGCAAGAAGGGGGTGATGATCTTCTTCGAGATGGATGAGTGTCCCTTCTGTCACTGGATGAAGAAGAACGTTCTTAACCGCGCCGAGGTGCAGGCCTATTTCCGTGAGCACTTTCTGTTGTTTGCCCACGATATCGAGGGCGACCTGGAGATCGTCGATTTCGAGGGTAATACCACCACGCAGAAGGACTACGCCACCGATGTGCATGATGTACAGGCCACCCCGGTGTTTCTCTTCTTCGATCTCGATGGCAAGCCTGTCCAGCGCTATACCGGTAAGACCCGAAACGCCGACGAGTTCCTCTGGCTGGGCGAGTTCGTCGCCGACGCCCACTACCGCGAAACCAATTTCTCCAAGTACAAAAAAGCCAAGCGCCGTCAGGCAAGGCAGAGATGACCCGCG
>JBFFRO010000063.1:0-8078 GCA_041572995.1 Thiohalomonadaceae bacterium | reverse complement strand
TGGTGGGAATAGTACACCAGAGCCGCCCCGCGATGCTGCATGTGGTCCTCTTTCAGCCGGAGATTCCGCCCAATACCGGCAATATCATCCGCCTTTGCGCCAACACCGGCGCACGCCTGCACCTGATCGAGCCGCTGGGATTCGAGCTGGATGACAAGCGCCTGCGCCGTGCCGGCCTGGACTATCACGAGTTCGCCGAGCTGCAGACCTACCCCTCGCTGCAGGCCTTTATCGACATGGTTGCTCCGGCGCGTTTGTTCGCCTTCACCACCCGCGGCTCCCACCCCTACCACGAGGTGGCCTACCAGGAGGGCGATGCCCTGCTCTTCGGCCCCGAGACCCGCGGCCTGCCCGATGAGGTGCTTGCGGAGCTGGGGCCTGAGTCGCGCCTGCGCCTGCCGCTGGTGCCCGGCAACCGCAGCCTTAACCTCTCCAACGCGGTGGCCATCGCCGTCTACGAGGCGTGGCGGCAGATGGGGTTCGAGGGGGGGATGTAACGGGCTTAGTCGTTTTCCGACTTCGGGCTTCTGCCCAGCAGGGCCTCCACCGCCGCCTGTGCAGGCAGGCCATCATGGAGGACGCGATAGACCTGCTCGGTAATGGGCATCTCCACCCCCACCTCCCTGGCCAGGGCATGCACCTCGGGGGCGCTCTTCACCCCCTCCACCGCTTGGCCGATGGTGGCCAGTGCCGCATCCAGGGTTTCGCCGCGACCGAGGGCGAGGCCGAGGCGACGATTGCGGCTCTGGTCGTCGGTGCAGGTGAGCACCAGGTCGCCCAGTCCCGCCAGTCCCATGAAGGTTTCCGCCTGGCCACCGAGGGCGGCCCCCAGGCGCATCAACTCGTGCAGGCCACGGGTGATGAGGGCGGCGCGGGTGTTGGCACCAAAGCCCAGGCCGTCAGCGATGCCGGCGGCGATGGCCAGCACGTTCTTGCAGGCACCGCCCAGCTCGACCCCGACCACATCGCTGGCGGTGTAGGCGCGGAAGGCCTGACCGTGCAGGCGTGAGGCGAAGAACTCCGCCTGTTCGGGATGGCTGGAGGCGACGGTGACCGCGGTGGGCAGGCCGCGGGCCACCTCCTTGGCGAAGGTGGGTCCGGAGATGACGGTGGTGGGGCTCCCCTCCCCCAGGGTCTCGGTCACCACCTGGTGCAGCAGCTTGCGGCTGCCCGGCTCCAGCCCCTTGCTGGCCCAGGCCAGCGGGGTGCCCGCCTCCTTCAGTCGCGGTGCGATCTGTTCAAGGTTGGCGCGAAAGACGTGGCTGGGCACCACCATCAACACGGCATCGGCGCGCGCCAGCACCTGGTCAAGATCGGCCAGCGGTTCCAGGCTATCGGGGAAGGTGCAGCCTGGGAGGTAGCGGCCGTTCTCACGGGACTTGGCCATGCTAGCCATCTGCCCCGCGTCTCGCCCCCACAGCAGGGTGGGAGCGCCGCAGCGGGCCAGCTGCATGGCCAGCGCCGTGCCCCAGGAGCCGGCGCCGATGACGGCGATGGTCTCGCAGGCCATGGCGGTGTTAGTGGACCGGGGTCTCGCCGCCCTCGGCCTGCTGCTGTTGCAGGTGCTGGGCGTAGAGGGCGTCGAAGTTGATCGGCGCCAGCAGCAGCTGCGGGAAGCTGCCCTTGGTGACCAGGGAAGAGATCTCCTCGCGGGCGTAGGGGAAGAGGATGTTGGGGCAGAAGCTGTGCAGCATCGGGGCCATCTGTTCCTCGGGGATACCGCTGACGGTGAACAGCCCCGCCTGGTGGACCTCGGCCAGGTAGACGGTCTTGCCGTCCATGGAGCAAGTGGCGGTGATGTTGAGCACCACCTCGAACAGCCCATCGTCAATCGGGTTGGCGGCGGTGTTGAGGTCGATGTTCACCTCAGGCTTCCACTCCGCGGTGAAGATAGCCGGGGAGTTGGGGGCCTCGAAGGAGGCATCCTTGAGGTAGATGCGCTGGATGGCGAACTGCTGTGCCGCCTGCTCGTTGTTCGGTTCGGACATGGAATCGGTCTTCCTAGCTTAATGTAATGGAAATCTTTATAGGCGCTGACGCACCCACTGCAGCAGCCCGCCGAGATCCAGTGCGCCGGAGAGGCGATCCACCTCGCGGCCGCCGCGAAACAGCGCCAGGGTGGGGATGCTGCGGATGTTGTACTGCGTTGCCAGGGCCTGCTCGGCCTCGGTGTTGACCTTGATCAGGCGCAGCTTCGGCTCGAGCTGGGCCGCGGCCTGAGCATAGGTAGGGGCGAACATCTTGCACGGGCCGCACCAGGGGGCCCAGAAGTCCACCAGCACCGGGATGTCATTGCTCTGGATGTGGCGCGGCAGGGTGGCCGCGTTGCACTCCAGTGGCCGCCCCTCGAACAGCGGTTGTTTGCACTTGCCGCAGTTGGGGGCGTCGCCCAGGCGTGCCATGGGCAGGCGGTTGATACCGCCGCAGTGGGGACAGACGATGTGCAGGCTTTCGCTCATCGCGTCTCTCTGCGCTTAGGCGAGTCCGAGCAGCGGGTCCAGGTCGCCAAGCACATCCAGCTCGGCCATATCGTCGAAACCGCCGATGTGCTTGTCGCCGATGAAGATCTGCGGCACCGAGGTGAGACCACTGCGCGACTCCATCTCCGGGCGCAGGCCGGGATTTTCGTCGATGCGGTACTCGGTGTAGTTGATCCCTTTCTTCTCCAGCAGGCTGCGGGCGCGGATGCAGTAGGGACACATGCCGGTGGTGTAGAGGACGACCTCGGGATGGCTCATTGTTACTCCCCTCCTAAATAGACTTTCGATATCGGGATGATAGTCCGGCGCTTATTTGCGCTTCTTGTTTTTGCCTGGTTTCTGCAGTGGCAGGTTGGCGCTGGACCAGGCCATCACCCCGCCGCGCAGATTGTAGACGTTCTCGAAACCGGCCTTGCGCAGCATACCGCAGGCACTGCCGGAGCGCTGTCCGGAGCGGCACACCGCCAGTACCGGACGCCCCTTGTCCAGCTCCTCCATGCGCCCCTTGAGCTGGCCCAGGGGGATGAGCAGGGCGTCGGCGATGTGACCGCCGGCGACCTCCTTATCCTCGCGCACGTCCAGCAGCTGGACGTCCTCCTGATTGATCAGGCGCACGGCTTCGCTGGGGGCCACCTCGCGGTAGCCGCGCATGCGGGCACCGAAGAGGTTGAAGATGAGCATCGTTAGGATGATGACCAGGGCCAGGATCAGGTCCCAGTGTTTTGCGCTGAATTCGAAAAGTTGCTGCATGGCGGCTCAAGACGGAGTAGTTAAGGGGTTAATGGCCGGTTACATGGACCGGAGAGAGGGCGATAGTACCCCATTTCGGGGGCGCAGACCTAGGGGGAGAGGGAGAGGGGTGGAGAAACCCCGAAGGGCGTGCCGAGAGGCGGCCTTCGGGGAGGTCTGCTTCAGTCGATGCTGCAGAAGACGTCGCGCATCATGCTGATGAGGCGCAGGGTGCGGGCATCCTCGACACGGTAGAAGACGCGGTTGGCGTCCTTGCGAGCGGAGAGGATGTTCTTGTCGCGCAGGATCGCCAGGTGCTGGGAGATGTTGCTCTGGGAGGTGCCGACGCGCTCGACGATCTCCTGCACGCTCACCTCCTGGTCGCCCAGGGTGCAGAGGATCTTCAGTCGCAGGGGATGGGACATGGCCTTGAGCGAGCGGGAGGCACGCTCAATATCATCGTCTTTGGAAATCAGGCCAAAGTCATCGCTAAGAGTCATAAAGGGTTGTCCTAATAAAACCTGCAGCAGGTGGGATATCGGTTGAACTTCCGTATCCGGGTTCTAATTCTTACTGTTGCCGATGCTGCCAATAATCAGCAAAACATTATACAATATTACTGCGTTTGAGAAGAGCAGTATTCTAATATGGTAATTCAGCAAAGCCTAATTTACCAAACAATTCCTTAAAGTGCATGCGGGTATACGCCGGGGAATTTCAGGAGAAGCGACATCAGGGGCGGCGGCCCGTCGCGAATCCCGCTAGAATCGCTCTAAACAGACGCGATGCCGAAACACCACCGTAAGCTATTGGAACGACACTACATGTCCGCGACCGAGCGACCACGTCCGGTGGCCCTGATCGTCCTTGACGGCTGGGGCTACTCCGAGAAGAGTCAGTACAACGCCATTCATGCGGCAGCCACTCCCAACTGGGATCGGCTGTGGAGTAAGTGCCCGCATACCCTGATCCGCGCATCTGGTGCGGAGGTGGGGCTGCCCGGGGGGCAAATGGGTAACTCGGAGGTGGGTCACCTCAACCTGGGGGCCGGGCGCGTGGTCTATCAGGAGTTCACCCGCGTTAGTCGCGCCATCAAGACCGGTTCCTTCTTCAGTAACGCCACCCTTACCGACGCCGTGGACAAGGCCATCGCCGACGACAAGGCGGTGCATATCCTCGGCCTGCTCTCCCCCGGTGGTGTGCACAGCCACGAGGAGCATATCCACGCCATGGCCCGTCTGGCGGTGGAGCGCGGGGCGAAAAAGGTTTACCTGCACGCCTTCCTCGACGGCCGCGACACCCCGCCGAAGAGTGCCGCCGAGTCCATCCGACTGATGGAGGAGCAGTTCCGTGAGCTTGGCGGCGGCCGCTTCGCCTCCATCATCGGCCGTTACTATGCCATGGATCGCGACCACCGCTGGCCGCGGGTGCAGGAGGCCTACGACCTGATCACCGGTTGCAAGGCAGACTACGAGGCGCCCGATGCCATTAGCGCCCTGGAGGCTGCCTACGGTCGAGGTGAGACCGACGAGTTCGTCAAGGCCACCAAGGTGGCCGCGCCTGGCGCTGAGAACGCCTGCGTTAAGGATGGCGATGTGGTGGTGTTCATGAACTATCGCTCGGATCGTGCACGGCAGATCACCCGCCCCTTTATCGAGCCGGACTTCGACTGCTTCCCGCGTACCAACAACCCGCAGCTGGGCGCCTTCGTCTGCCTGACCGAGTACAACTCCGAGTTCGACGTGCCGGTGGCCTTCCCGCCAGAGCGCCTCAGCAACGTCTTCGGTGAGTACATCTCCGGCCTCGGCAAGCGCCAGCTGCGTATCGCCGAGACCGAGAAGTACGCCCACGTCACCTTCTTCTTCAACGGCGGTCGTGAGGAGCCCTTCGAGTGGGAGGACCGCGAGCTGATCCCCTCGCCGCAGGTCGCCACCTACGACGAGCAGCCGGAGATGAATGCCGGGCTGCTCACCGACAAACTGGTCGCCGCGATTGAGGGCGGCGACTACGATGCCATCATCTGCAACTACGCCAACCCCGATATGGTTGGCCACAGCGGCAATTTCGAGGCCACGGTGAAGGCCATCGAGGCGCTGGATGTGTGCCTCGGCCGCGTCGAAGAGGCGATGAAACAGGCCGGCGGTGCGATGCTGATTACTGCCGACCACGGTAACGCCGAGCAGATGCGCGGCGAGGATACCGGGCAGGCGCACACCGCCCACACCACCAACCCGGTGCCGCTTATCTATGCCGGTGCCCGCGAGCTCTACCTGGAGCCCAGTGGCACCCTGGCCGATATCGCCCCCACCCTGCTCTACCTGATGGATCTGGCGGTGCCGGCGGAGATGAACGGCCACTCGCTGGCTTCGGAGCAGCCGCCGCAGGAGGCCGAGGACTGAGGTGGGGGCGATGGTGCGACAGGGAGCAGGCCACCGGTTAAGGGCTGTACTGCTACTGACGCTATCGTTTCTTCTTCCACTACCGGCCGGCGCAGAGAGCCAGGCCGAGGCGCAGGCGCGGCTGGAGGCCCTGCGCGGTCAGATTGGCCAGCTGCAGAAGGAACTGGAGCGCACCCGCGGCCGCTACGATGGCCTCAGCCGCAAGCTGCGCGACACCGAGCAACGCATCGCCCGGGTGAGCCGCAAGCTGAGGAGCCTGGAGGCGGAACTGGGCAAGCGCCAGCGGCGCCTGGCAGAACTGCGCAGTGAGCAGATCGAGCGGCGCGCCGAGTTGGGCGACCAGCGGCAGATGCTTGGCGGTCAGGTGCGTGCCGCCTACGCTATGGGCCGCCAGCAGTATCTCAAGATCCTCCTCAATCAGCAGTCCCCGGCGGTGGTCGGGCGTATCAGCACCTACTACGACTATCTCAACCGTGCCCGCACCGAGCGCATCGGCGATCTGCTGCAGACCCTGCAGGCGCTGGAGCGGCTGGAGCACGAGATTGCCGAGGAGCGACGCAAGCTGGCCGAGGCGCGCGATGCCCGGCTGGCCGAGCAGCGTGAGCTGCAGGCCTCTCGCCGTGACCGCGCCCAGGTGGTGTCCAGCCTCAAGCGCGAACTCAGCAGCAAGGGCGTACGCCTGGAGCGCATGCAGAAGGATGAGCGCGAGCTACTGGGCCTGCTGGAGAGCCTGGCCGAGGTGCTGGCCGATATCCCCGCCGAGCCGGGTGACCGCCGTCCCTTCGCCGAGCTTAAGGGCAAGATGACCTGGCCCACCCGCGGGCCGCTGCTGGTGCGTTACGGCGAGCCGCGAAAGGTCGGCTCGATGCGCTGGCAGGGGGTGATGATCCAGGCCGGCGAGGGGCAGGCGGTGCGCGCCATCTCCCACGGCCGGGTGGCCTTCGCCGACTGGCTGCGAGGTTACGGTTTGCTGATCATCATCGATCATGGCGACGGTTATATGAGCCTCTACGGCCATAACCAGAGCCTCTACAAGGAGACCGGAGACTGGGTCGAGGCGGACGAGGCGATCGCCACTGTGGGTGATTCCGGTGGTCAGCAGCGGAGTGCCCTCTACTTCGAGATCCGCCGCCAGGGCAAGCCCACGGACCCGCGTCACTGGTGTCGTGGCTGAACGTCCCGTTTGGCATCGGCGGCGAGAATCGACATACTAGGCCCCAATTTAATTAAATGAAGACGGCGTCCCCCGAAGCGGGCGGGCGTGGGAGTAGTTAATGAAGAGCGCGACCCGTAACCTGTTTATTCTCTCCATGGGCCTGATGCTGGGCTTTGGCCTGAGCATCGGCTCCAGCGTGCTGGCCGAACGCGGCGAGGAGCCCCGCTCCGGCGGTGGCCTGCCGCTGGAGGAGTTGCGTAACTTCAGCGAGATCTTCGCCAAGGTGAAGGCCGACTACGTCGAGGAGGTGGATGACCGCCAGCTGTTGGAGGATGCCATCCGCGGCATGCTCGCTGGCCTCGACCCCCACTCCACCTACCTCAATCGTGACGAGTTCAAGGAGCTGCAGGTGGGGACCACCGGCGAGTTCGGCGGTCTCGGCATCGAGGTGACCATGGAGGACGGCTTCGTCAAGGTGGTGGCCCCCATCGACGACACCCCCGCACAGCGCGCCGGTGTGCAGGCCGGCGATCTCATCGTGCGCCTGGACGACACCCCGGTGAAGGGCATGACCCTCAACGATGCGGTCAAGGTGATGCGCGGCAAGCCGGGCACCAAAATTGTCCTCACCATCGTTCGCGAGGGCGAGGAGAAGCCGCTGACGGTGCCGATCGTACGTGACCGTATTCGCGTCAAGAGCGTCAAGTTCCGCAGCCTTGAGGAGGGTTACGGCTACCTGCGCATCACCAGCTTCCAGACCCACACCGGCGAGCACCTGAGCCGCGCCATCGAGACGCTGCGCGAGGAGAACGGCGGCGAGCTCAAGGGGCTGGTGCTGGACCTGCGCAACAACCCCGGTGGCGTGCTCGGCGCCGCGGTGGCGGTGGCCGATGCCTTCCTGGAGAAGGGGGTCGTGGTCTACACCGAGGGGCGTGCCGAGGATGCCGAGTTGCGCTTTAACGCCACCCCTGACGACCTGGCCGACGGCGCTCCCATCGTGGTGCTGGTCAATGGCGGCTCTGCCTCCGCCTCTGAGATCGTCGCCGGTGCCCTGCAGGACCACCAGCGCGCCATCATCATGGGCAGCCGCACCTTTGGTAAGGGCTCGGTGCAGACCATCTTCCCGATGAGCAATAACAGCGCGGTGAAGATCACCACCGCCCGTTACTTCACCCCCTCCGGCCGCTCCATCCAGGCCGAGGGCATTGTCCCTGATATCGCTATCGAGAAGCTGCAGGTGGCGGCGGTCGAGGATGAGGGCCCGCAGGGGATCAAGGAGGCCGACCTCTCCGGTCACCTGAGCAACGGCAATGG
>JBFFRO010000062.1:0-8098 GCA_041572995.1 Thiohalomonadaceae bacterium | reverse complement strand
GCTCGACAGCGGCCTGGGGCGCTGGGAGGAGGGGGATTTCTTCCTGCCGCAGGCCCACGCCTACATTCACGCCGGGCGCTTCGAGATGACGGACAGCCAGGAGCACAGCCTGCTCACCGACGTGCGCTACACCACCTGTCCTCCCGGACGGCGCGCCTGGGAGCTGAGCGCCTCGCAGCTGCGCCTGGATCGCGAGCAAAACCTCGGTGAGGCCTACCACGCGGTGCTGCGTCTGGGTGGCGTACCAATCTTCTATACCCCCTACCTCAACTACCCGCTGGAGGGGCGCAAAAGCGGCCTGCTGGCACCCACCTACGGCAGTTCCGAGCGCAACGGCCACGACTTCAGCCTGCCTTACTACTGGAACATCGCCCCGCATCGTGACGCCACCTTCACCCCGCGGCTGATCAGCGAGCGCGGCGGCCAGCTACAGGCCGAGTACCGCTACCGCGAGCTGTGGGGCAACGGCACGCTCAACGGTGAGTGGATGTCCGCAGACCAGCTCTATGGCGATAAGGAACGGGGCTATCTGGAGCTGAGCCACCGAAGCAATCTGGAGAGTGGCTGGCGTCTGGGGCTCGACTACCGTGAGGCCTCCGACAGGGATTACTTCAACGACATCGACAGCCCGCTGGTCAACCGCAGTCAGGCCTACCTTCCGCGCAACGCCAGTGCCAGCTACCTCGGCGAAGGCTGGTCGTTCAGCGCGCGGGTTCAGGATTTCCAGCCGCTGGGTGATAACGCCACCCCTTACCAGCTGGCACCGCAACTGCGCTTCGAGGGGGCTACGGCTTATCGTCCTAACTACCCACGACTCGAACTGTACGCGGAACTGGCCCACTTCCAGCACTCGAGTCTCGTCCCGACCGGCTCCCGTGGCGATATCAAACCCCGACTCAGCTGGCCACTCAACGGCGATGCCTGGTTCCTGACCCCGGCCGTTGCCTGGCGCCACACTGCCTACCAGCTTGATGTCCCCCTTCCCGGCCAGCCGGAGGACCCCAGCCGTGCCCTGCCGATCAGCAGCCTCGATGCAGGCCTGTTCTTCGAGCGCGACTACCAGATCGGCCAACGGCGCCTGCGCCACACCATTGAACCACGCCTCTTCTACCTGCAGGTGCCCTATCACGCGCAGGACAATCTACCGCTCTTTGACAGCGCCGAGATGGCCTTCAGCTTCCCGCAGCTATTCCGCGACAACCGCTTTAGTGGTGCCGATCGCCAGGGCGATGCGCGGCAATTGACCGTGGCACTCAGCAGCCGGATTCAGGATAATGCCACCGGTGCGGAACTGGCACGCCTGAGTCTGGGTCAAATTCACTACCTGGACCGGCCTCTGGTCACGCTCAATCCCGCCGCTGTGCCCGAACAGCGAGCATACTCCGACTGGGTCGCTGAGATCAGTGCACAGCCGCTGAAGGGTCTGGAATTGAGCGGTGGTGGCCGCTGGAACCCAGAGCTGGGCCAAAGCGAGGAGAGCAGTGCGCGTGTCGCCCTGGTTCTGGGCGAGGAGCGCAGCATCTCCTACGGCCACCGTTACCACCGCGTACGCGCGGAGAAGCACCACGACCTGTTGATGCTCTGGCCACTGAGCGCACGCTGGCATGGCGTCGGGCGCTGGTACTACGACGCTGAAGATGCCCGCACGGTGGAGAGCCTGCTGGGCCTGGAGTACCGCAGCTGCTGCTGGAACCTGCGTGTCGTCGGTCGCTCCAAGCCCTACTATGACACCGTCCGTCAGGAGTGGGCGCCCGACCACAGTCTCTTCGTGACGCTTGAGCTGAAGGGCCTGGGCACCGCGGGACGAAAACTTAACGATGTGATCCGTGAAGGGATCCTGGGTTATTACTGATGCAGAAAACGATGTTCAAGGCGCTGAGCGCCGCCCTCCTGATCTTTGCCGGCCAGCTCGCCGCGGCCCCCGAGGTGGTGGAGCTCAATCGCGTGATCGCCGTGGTGGATGAAACCGTCATCACTGCCCGCGAACTGGATCGCCGCCTGGTTCAGACCAAGCGACGCCTCAGCCAGCAGATGAGCGAGCTGCCCGATGACAGCCTGCTGCGCCGTCAGTTGCTGGAACAGCTGATCACCGAGACGCTGCAACTGGAAAGAGCGAAGGGCGGTGGCCTGCGCATCGGCGACGAACAGCTGAACAACACCATCAGCAACATCGCCGCCAACAACGGTCTCAGCCTGGAGCAGTACCGCAACCTGATGGAGAGCCAGGGCATTCCCTTCGCCCAGCTGCGCGAGCAGATCCGTAACGAGATGCTGATCGCCCAGGTCCGTCAGGCCGAGGTGAGTAACCGCATCACCATCAGCAACGATGAGCTGAAGCTGTTTCAGCAATCACGCGTAGCCCAGGAAGGCCGCAACATCGAGTACCTGGTCTCGCACATTCTCATCGCCGTTCCCGAGGCCGCCTCACCGGGTCAGTTGGCCGAGGCCAAGGCCCGCGCCGAGTCGCTGCGCGAGGAGCTGCTCGGCGGTGCTGATTTTGCCACCCTGGCCGTGACTCAATCCGATGGTGGTCAGGCTCTGGAGGGCGGCTCACTGGGCTGGCGCGGTACGGGCCAGCTGCCCAGCCTGTTTGCCGATGTGGTACTGGAGATGAAGGTAGGCGAGTTCAGCCCGCTGCTACGCAGCCCCAGCGGCTTCCACCTGCTGCGCCTGGACGACAAGCGCGGCGAAGAAAAGCACATGGTGCAGCAGGTGCACGCCCGCCACATTCTGATCAGCCCCAACGCGCTGCTCTCCCCCGAGGATGCCTACCGCCGCATCAGCTCGCTGCGCGAGCGCATCCTCCAGGGTGCCGATTTCGCCGAGCTGGCCCGCGTCCACTCCGATGACCCCGGCTCCAGCAACAACGGCGGCGACCTCGGCTGGAGCGACCCCAGCATCTATGTCACCAGCTTTCAGGAAGAGCTCGCCAAGCTCCAGCCCGGCGACCTGAGCGAGGTCTTCTCCAGCCCCTTCGGCCTGCACATCATCGAGCTGCTGGGCCGCCGCGAACACGACAACAGTGAGGCGGTACGCGAAAGCCAGGCACGCAAGGCGCTGTTCGGGCGCAAGTACGAGGAGGCCCTGGAGAGCTGGTTGCGCCGCCTGCGCGATGAGGCCTATGTGGAGTACCGGCTTGAGGGCTGAGGCCACGCCCCCCATCGTCATCACCGCCGGTGAGCCGGCGGGCATTGGTCCCGACCTCTGCATCCAGCTGGCACAACAGGCCCAGCCTCAGGCGCCTCTGGTGATCGCCGACCCGCGCCTGCTACAGGCGCGCGCCGCCCTGCTCGGGCTGCCGCTGACGATTCGCCCCTACCAGGCCGACGAACCCGCCCCCAGCACTGCCCCCGGTGAACTGTGGTTGCTGGCGCTGGAGGCGCCAGGTTCGCTTGAGCCCGGCCAACCCGATCCGGCCAATGCTGCCTACCTGCTGGCCGGGCTGCGCCGTGCGGCCCAGGGCTGCCTCTCTGGGGAGTTTGCCGCGCTGGTCACCGGCCCACTGCACAAGGCGGTGATCAACGAGGCGGGGGTCCCCTTTAGCGGCCATACCGAGTACCTGGCCGAGCTGGCCGGGGTGGAACAGGTGGTGATGATGCTGGCCACCGAAACCCCGGTGACCGGCGGCGACACCCTGCGGGTGGCCCTGCTTACCACCCACCTGCCCCTGCGCGAGGTGGCCGATGCACTCACTGCCGAGCGGCTGCAACGGGTGCTTAGCATCCTCGATCACGACCTGCGCACGCGCTTTGGCATTGTGGCGCCGCGAATCAAGGTGTGCGGGCTTAACCCCCATGCCGGCGAGGGCGGCCACCTGGGGCGTGAGGAGCAGGAGATCATCGAGCCGACCCTGGAGCGGCTGCGTGAGCAGGGGCTGAAGCTCGACGGCCCGCTGCCCGCCGACACCCTCTTCACCCCGCATGGTCTGCAGGGTGCCGACGCGGTGCTGGCGATGTACCACGACCAGGGGCTGCCGGTACTCAAGCATCTGGGCTTTGGCCATGCCGTCAACATCACCCTGGGACTGCCCTTCATCCGCACCTCGGTGGACCACGGCACCGCCCTGGAGCTGGCCGGGAGCGGACGTGCCTCCGGTGGCAGCCTAGCCTATGCTATCGAGACGGCGCGGCGGATGGCGCGCGCCTCGCAGTCGACAGAGAGCTGAACCCTTCCATGAAACACCGCCCCCGCAAACGCTTCGGCCAGAATTTCCTGCATGACCAGGGCATCATCCAGCGCATTATCGATGCGGTAAACCCGCAACCGGGCGACACCCTGGTGGAGATCGGCCCCGGCCTCGGCGCCCTGACCGAGCACCTGCTGCGCGCTGCAGGGGAACTGCAGGCGGTGGAGCTGGACCGTGACCTCATCCCCCACCTGCAGCAGGAGCTCGCACCGCTGGGGGAGCTCACCATCCACAACGCCGACGCCCTCAAATTCGATTTCTCCACTCTCTTCCAGGGCGACAAGCTGCGCCTGGTGGGTAACCTGCCCTACAACATCTCCACCCCGCTCATCTTCCACCTGCTGGAGAAGCCCGGTCTCATTCGCGACATGCACTTCATGCTGCAGCAGGAGGTGGTCGAGCGCATGGCCGCCGGCCCCGGCGGCGGCGATTACGGTCGCCTGAGCATCATGGTGCAGTACCACTGTCGGGTGGATAAGCTGTTCACCGTCCCCCCCGGCGCCTTTAACCCGCCGCCCAAGGTCTACTCCGCCATCGTCCGCCTGGTGCCCTACGAGCAGCCCCCGGTCGATGTCGGCGACGAGGCACAGTTCGCCAAACTGGTCGCCCGTGCCTTTACCCAGCGCCGCAAGACCCTGCGCAACAATCTCAAGGGGCTGCTCGATAGTGAGGCCATCGAGGCCTGCGGCATCGATCCGGGGCGCCGCCCCGAGACACTGAGCCTGGAAGAGTTCGCTGCCCTCTCGCGCCAACTGGGCGACTGATTTCACACGCCTTACCCTGCCGGTATAGACTCGCAGACAGGTATTCAAGGAAAGGGGCAAGCGTGCCCAGCGTGGAAAGAAGTAACGACGACACCCTGCTACTGTTCGCCATCGACCGGCTCGCCTTCGCCGTGCCCGCCGCCCTGGTCGAAGCCGTGGTCATGCCGCCAGAGCGCCTCACCCGCCCTCCCGGCAGCAGTGCAGGACGTCCCGGCATCTTCCGCCACCACGGCACGGTCTACGCCCTGGTCGAGCTGGCCGCACGCATGGGACTGGAGGGCGAACGCCCCCTCGGCCGTCTGCTCCTCAACACCGAGGGACGCCAGCGCAACGCCCTGCATGTTGATGAAGTGATCGGCCTGGTGCGACCCGAACAGGGACGCTGGGCATTGCTTCCCCCTTACCTACCGCGACACACCTTTCCCCGCGGCTTTCTCCACAATGATCGGATCTTTCTCTACAGCGAACCGGCGCTGCTGTTGCAACTGGAGGATCACGGACCACTGCGCCGTCACCTGGAGGAGTTGCGCCAGGCCGAGACCGTCAAACACGACGATGAGGCGCCAGCGATAGCGCCCCCGCGCACACCTGCCCCCCCGGCAAGTCCGGCAGAGAAAACAGAGCCTGCCCCGGCTGCGCAGCCCACCACCCCACCGCCTACACCGACAACGACGGCAAAAACGGCAGCGCCGCAAGCGGCCCCGCGCAAAGTCACCACCGCGGCTTCGAAGCACGCGCCGGCCCCCCAGCAAACCCGCGAGCCGCATTCGCCCAGCCCTTCGCAGCACAGTGCGCCCCCACGGCCCCGGCCGACCCCACCCCCTCCGCCCCGGCCGGCCCCCCGAACGCAGGCCGTGCCAGTCACAGAGGGCAAACCGACACCCGCAATAACGCCACGGACAGGGCCGGAGCCGGTGCCACAATCGAAGCCATCGACAACGGAGAACCACGCCGCGGAACCATCCACGTGGGGCCTGTGGTTGGCCGTGCTACTTCTTCTCGTTGGCCTCCTCGCCGCCCTGCTCTGGTGGCAGCCCTGGCAGGTGCAAGAGCCCAGCCGGGACGAAGCAAGCATTAACTCTGCTCCTGGCACTCGCAGCAGTGCACCACGCAAACCCTCACTGCCAGCAGAACCGTCCACACACGTGGAGCCTGCCCCAACGCTCCCCGCCCCCCCACCTGAAGCGTTGCCGAGCACCGATGCGGAACCGTTGCAGATCGAACGCGAGGGCGATGAAGTGCGCCTGATCATCAATCGCCAGGCACTCAAGGCCGAGGCCGACAAGAGCAGCCTCCCAGAACAGGCCGGCGACGACGAGAAGGAGAACGCTGTCGCGGTCAGCGAGCCGTCTGCTGAGCCTGCACCCGGGGTCGAGGCGACGGAGGCCACCGAACCCGCCTATCGTGGCGTGGCCGACCCGGCACTGCTCGCCCAGTGGGAACTGGCCTTCCCCCTTCCGCCACTGCCGCCGGCGGAGAAGACCGGCGATGCCTGCTTCCTGCACACGGTGGTCCGCGGCGACACCCTGTGGGACATCGCAGCACGTTACGTGGGTAGTCCCTGGGCCTTCCGCGAACTGGCCCGCAACAGCAATATCCGCAACCCCGACCTCATCTATCCCGGTGATCGCATCGTGGTGATCCTGCGCTAAGGCCGCGCTATCATCCGCGTCCATGGAACAGCAACTCGACACCACCCTCCCCTGCGCCGACCTCGGCCCCGAGCCCCTGGCCGAACTGCTCGCGCGCTTCGGCCTGGAACTGGTCTGGCTGGGGCCCGATGAGCCCATCCCCGGCTCCTGGTTTGGCGAGCCAGAGGCGGGCATCATCGGCCTCAAGGTCTACGTCCGTCCGGACACCCCGGTACACTCGGCGCTGCACGAGTCCTGTCACCTCATCTGTATGGATGCAGAGCGCCGCGCCTCGCTGCACACCAACGCCGGTGGCGATTACGACGAGGAGAACGCGGTCAACTACCTGGAGATCACCCTCGGCGACTACCTGCCGGGCATGGGCCGCGAACGCGTGCTCACCGACATGGATGCCTGGGGCTACACATTCCGCCTCGGCTCGGCACGCGCCTGGTTCGAAGAGGACGCCGGTGAGGCCCGTGACTGGCTGCTACAGAATGGCCTCATTGATGCCCAGGGGGCTCCGTGCTGGCGCCTGCGCCAGTAGATTTGGTTGATCCACTCCCACGCGCTGTCTAAGCTCAAGCTATAAATAGAACGAAAGTGATGCCACTGGAGCACCCATGAACTTCGAGTCCATCCGCAACTACTACGAGCAGCTGGTGATCGATGAAGTGATGAACACCGTCGCCAAGCCGCACAGCGATCAGGACTTTCTGGAGGATGTCACCTGCCTGGCCCTCAACAAACTCCCTCCACGTTACCTTCGCCACGAGGTGGATATGGCCTTCTACCTCACCAGCTCTGAACGGCAACAGATGCACGACTCGGTTGCCTCCGCCGTACGCGAGGCGGCCGACTACGTCAGCGCCGCCCGCGAACAACAGACGGATAGTCCTAGGGTATAGAACGATGCAGGGCGAGGTGCACATCTTCGAGCAACCCGCCCAGCTTCACCACGCTGCGGCCGAGCGACTACTGGACCTCGGTCGCGAGGCGATCAAACAGCGCGGCGCCTTCCACCTTGTCCTCTCAGGGGGCTCCACTCCCGCCGGACTCTACCAGCTGATTGGCGAACAGCATCGCCAGGACCTCGACTGGTCACGGGTGCACATCTACTTTGGCGACGAGCGCTGCGTTCCCGCCGACCACGAAATGAGCAACTACCGCATGGCCCGCGAACTGATGCTCAGCCGCCTGCCCATTCCCTCGGTCCAGGTGCACGCCATTTCCGGCGACCTGCCGCCGGCACTGGCGGTGGGCGAGTACCGAGATCTGCTGGATCACCAGCCGCCGCGTGATGACGGTCCCCTGCCCCGCTTCGACCTGATCCTACTGGGAATGGGTGATGATGGTCATATCGCCTCCCTCTTCCCCGGCAGCGAGCTGCTGTACCGACGTAAGGTGCTGGTGGACGAAGTCCATCTGGATCACCTCGATGCCCGCCAGCCCGGCAGTCGCCGTATCACCCTCACCCTACCGGTGCTCAATCATGCACGTCACCTGATGCTGCTGGT
>JBFFRO010000061.1:0-8322 GCA_041572995.1 Thiohalomonadaceae bacterium | reverse complement strand
TGGTCCAGCCCCAGGCGGTGGATGAGCGGCTGCATGGTGAGCCCCTGCACCAGCAGGGTGAAGAGCACGGCACCCATGACGATGGCGGTGAAGCTCTCGCGCAGCTCGAAGTAGGGGAGGCTCATGACGATGGCCAGGGCGATGGCCCCGCGAAGCCCACCCCACACCATCACCGTCTGGTAGTTGCGTGCCACCGGCTGTTCGCCGGGCATCCTGCCGACCAGCGGCATCAGCCCGTAGACCACCGACGCACGCGAGATCAGCATCGCCAGCAGAGTCCAGGCGATCAGTGGTGCCGCCTCCAGCAGTGCCCCAGGGTCCACCCGTAGCCCCACCAGCAGGAAGACCAGGGCGTTGGCGATGAAGGCCAGGTACTCCCAGAAGTGCTCCATGTACTCGCGCACTGGGGACGAAACCTTGACCCGGCCCCAGCCGCCCAGGGTGAGGCCGGCGGCCATGGTCGCCATGACGCCGCTCAGGTGCAGCGCCTCTTCGGCGATGAGGAAGGCGCCGTAGGCGAGGATGGTGGTGAGGGTGATCTCGACGAAGCTGTCGCTGCGCACCCAGCCCAGCACGGTTCCGGTCAGCCGTGCCAGTGCCCAGCCTACTGTGTAGCCACCGAAGAAGTGCAGTACAAAGTCGACCACCCCCTGACCGACCTCGCCCCAGCTCAGGCCACCGGCCAGCAACACTCCGACCAGGATGCGCGAGAGCACCAGGGCGGTGGCATCGTTGAACAGGCTCTCGCCCTCTACCAGCACGGTGAGTCGTTGCGGAGCCCCTAGTTTCTTGAATAGGGCGATCACCGCAACCGGGTCGGTGGCGCTGAGGATGGCGCCCAGTAGCAGTGCCGGGACCAGGGGGATGGGGGTGAGCAGGCTGAGCAGTATGCCGATGAGAGCGGTGGAGAGCAGTAGCCCTGGCACCGCCAGCAGTAGCACCGCGCTGATATTGTGGCGCAGTAGTCGGGCATCCAGGTTATAAGCGGACTCGAACACCAGGGTAGGCAGGAAGACGTAGAGCACCAGATCCGAACTCAGCTCGATATCGCCGAGCAGGGCCAGTTTCCCCGGGTAGTGGTCGGCCAGTGCCGCCAGCCCCATGCCGACCAGCACCAGGGCCACCGAGAAGGGAAGGCGGATGCGGCGCACGACCATCTGGATCAGCGCTGCCACCAGCAGCAAGCTCATCACCCCGGCGACCAGCCGCGCAACCTCGGATAGTGAGTGTTCCATGGACCAAGCATGAAACTCTGCCGGCCAGTGCGCAAGCGTCTTGCACGAATCGGGCGAGAGGTTTAGGATTGCGGTCTGGATTTAGACTGAGTCCAAATCGGCTTGCCCCGTGCGGACCTGCTAATCACAACACCATCCACTATCTTAGGAGAGTAGACATGAGCGTACTCGTTGGTCGCGACGCCCCCGACTTCACCGCCCCGGCTGTACTCGGCGACGGCAGCATCGTCGATGATTACAACTTCAAGAACGCCACCAAAGACAAGTACGCGGTGGTCTTCTTCTACCCGCTGGACTTCACCTTCGTCTGCCCCTCTGAGTTGCTGGCCTTCGACCACCGCCTGGAGGAGTTCAAGAAGCGCAATGTTGAGGTGATCGGTGTCTCCATCGACTCCCACTTCACCCACAATGCCTGGCGTAACACCGCCATCAACGACGGCGGTATCGGCCAGGTGGGCTACACCCTGGTGGCCGACATGACCCACGCCATTTGCAAGGCCTTCGATGTCGAGACCCCTGACGGTGCCGTCGCCTTCCGCGGCTCCTTCCTCATCGACCGCGCCGGCATGGTGCAGCACCAGGTGGTCAACAACCTGCCCCTGGGCCGTAACGTCGACGAGATGATCCGCATGGTCGACGCCCTGCAGTTCCACGAGGAGCACGGCGAGGTGTGCCCGGCTGGCTGGAACAAGGGTGACCAGGGTATGAAGGACACCCCCGACGGCGTCGCCGCCTACCTGAGCGAGAACGCCGACAAGCTCTAAGCTGTCGCGTTCCTGCCGCTAAAGGCCCGGACCACCACAGTGGTCCGGGCCTTTTTCGTCTATGGACACCCCCGGGGGCGATCCGTTAAAATCTCCGTCCAGTCTGGGGGGCGCACTGTTCTTGTGCGTTTCTACCGAATACCAAGCGGGATGGGCCTTGCAGGGGCCCCTCCCGCTTTGCGCATCTGATACGCGGAGGTCACCTTGCGGCAAGCGGCCCTTTTGGCTCTGGAAGACGGCACACTCTTCTGGGGCGAGTCCATCGGCAGCGACGGTCAAACTGTCGGCGAGGTGGTATTCAACACCTCCATGACTGGCTATCAGGAGATCCTGACCGATCCCTCCTACGCACGCCAGATCGTCACCTTGACTTATCCCCACATCGGTAACGTGGGCACCAACGAGGATGATGAGGAGGCGGGTGAGATTCACGCCGCTGGCCTGGTCATCCGCGACCTGCCGCTGGTGGCCAGCAACTGGCGCAGCCAGGAGTCGCTGGATGCCTACCTCAAGCGCAACAACATCGTTGCCATCGCCGATATCGACACCCGCAAGCTGACCCGTCTCCTGCGCGAGAAGGGTGCCCAGGGCGGCTGCATCGTCGCCGGCGAGAACATCGATGCCGATGCCGCCATCGCCGCCGCCCGGGCCTTCGCCGGGCTTAAAGGGATGGACCTGGCCAAGGAGGTGACCACCGGTCAGCCCTACGAGTGGGCCCAGGGTTCCTGGAGCCTGGCCGAGGGCATGCCCGGCCACCCGGAGGGGCCCATTGAGGAGGCCCTGCCGCACCATGTGGTGGCCTACGACTTCGGCGTCAAGCGCAACATCCTGCGCATGCTGGTCGATCGCGGCTGCCGCCTCACCGTGGTGCCCGCACAGACCCCGGCCGAGAAGGTGCTGGAGCTCAAGCCCGACGGTGTCTTCCTCTCCAACGGCCCCGGCGACCCGGAGCCCTGTGACTATGCCATCGAGGCGATCGGCAAGCTGACCGAGACCGGTATCCCGATGTTCGGTATCTGCCTGGGCCATCAGCTGCTGTCGCTGGCCTCCGGTGCCAAGACCATGAAGATGAAGTTCGGCCACCATGGCGGCAACCACCCGGTGCAGGACATCGACTCCGGCATGGTGATGATCACCGCCCAGAACCACGGCTTCGCGGTGGATGCCGAGAGCCTGCCGGATAACCTGCGTGCCACACACCGTTCGCTCTTCGACGGGACCCTGCAGGGGGTGCATCGCACCGACTGCCCGGCCTTCAGTTTCCAGGGTCACCCGGAGGCCAGCCCCGGTCCCCACGACGTGGCCCCGCTGTTCGATCACTTCATCGAACTGATTGAAGACAGCAAGCGCTAAGCGCCACCGAACATAGAAGAACCGCCATGCCCAAGCGTACAGATATCCAAAGCATTCTCATCATCGGTGCCGGCCCGATCGTCATCGGTCAGGCCTGTGAGTTCGACTACTCCGGCGCCCAGGCCTGCAAGGCCCTGCGCGAAGAGGGGTACCGGGTGATCCTGGTCAACTCCAACCCCGCCACCATCATGACCGACCCGGGGATGGCCGACGCCACCTACATTGAGCCGATTACCTGGCAGGCGGTGGCCCGCATCATCGAGAAGGAGAAGCCGGACGCCCTGCTGCCCACCATGGGTGGGCAGACCGCACTCAACTGCGCCCTGGACCTGGCCCGAGAGGGGGTGCTGGAGCAGCATGGCGTGGAGATGATCGGTGCCGATAAGGAGGCCATCGACAAGGCCGAGGACCGTGACAAGTTCCACCAGGCGATGCTCAAGATCGGCCTGGAGATGCCCAAGGCCGCCGTTGCCCACTCCATGGAGGAGGCGTGGCAGGTGCAGGCCCAGGTGGGCTTCCCCACCATCATCCGCCCCAGCTTCACCATGGGCGGATCCGGTGGCGGTATCGCCTACAACAAGGAAGAGTTCGTCGAGATCTGCGAGCGCGGGCTGGACCTCTCGCCGACCAAGGAGCTGCTGATCGAGGAGTCCATCCTCGGTTGGAAAGAGTACGAAATGGAGGTGGTGCGTGATCGCAAGGACAACTGCATCATCATCTGCTCCATCGAGAACTTCGATCCGATGGGCGTGCACACCGGCGACTCCATCACCGTCGCTCCGGCGCAGACCCTGACCGACAAGGAGTACCAGATCATGCGCGACGCCTCGCTGGCGGTGCTGCGTGAGATCGGTGTCGATACCGGCGGCTCCAACGTGCAGTTTGCGATCAACCCCGACAACGGGCGCATGACCATCATCGAGATGAATCCGCGCGTGTCGCGCTCCTCGGCGCTGGCCTCCAAGGCCACCGGCTTCCCGATCGCCAAGGTGGCGGCCAAGCTGGCGGTGGGTTACACCCTCGATGAGCTGCAGAACGATATTACCGGCGGCGCCACCCCGGCCTCCTTCGAGCCCTCCATCGACTACGTGGTCACCAAGGTGCCGCGTTTCACCTTCGAGAAGTTCCCCCAGGCCGACAACTCCCTGACCACCCAGATGAAGTCGGTGGGCGAGGTGATGGCCATCGGCCGCAGTCAGCAGGAGTCCTTCCAGAAGGCGCTGCGCGGCCTGGAGATCGGCGTCGACGGTTTCGATGAGATGTTCGACATGGAGCAGGAGGACGCCATGGACGCCCTGCGCCAGGCCCTGCGTCGTCCCACCCCCGAGCGCCTGTGGTACGTGGCCGACGGCTTCCGCGCCGGCATCGACGTCGAGGAGATGTTCGAGCTGACCAAGATCGACCGCTGGTTCCTGGTGCAGATCGAGGAGCTGGTGAAGCTGGAAGCCGAGGTGCGTGAGCGCGGCGTGGCCAAGCTCGACGCCCTGTTCCTGTTCAAGCTCAAGCGCAAGGGCTTCTCTGACCGCCGCCTGGCCAAGCTGCTGGGCCTGCGCGAGGGTGAGATGCGCAAGCTGCGTCGTGACCTGGGCGTGCGTCCGGTCTACAAGCGCGTGGATACCTGCGCCGCCGAGTTCGCCACCTCCACCGCCTACATGTACTCCAGCTACGAGGAGGAGTGCGAGGCCAATCCCTCCGACAAGGAGAAGATTATGGTCCTCGGCGGCGGTCCCAACCGTATCGGTCAGGGTATCGAGTTTGACTACTGCTGCGTGCACGCGGCGCTGGCGATGCGCGAAGACGGTTACGAGACCATTATGGTCAACTGTAATCCGGAGACCGTCTCCACCGACTACGACACCTCCGACCGCCTCTACTTCGAGCCGCTGACCCTGGAGGACGTGCTGGAGATCATCGACCTGGAGAAGCCCAAGGGCGTGATCGTTCAGTACGGCGGCCAGACCCCGCTGAAGCTGGCCCGCGACCTGGAGGCCGCCGGCGCGCCCATCATCGGTACCAGCCCCGATTCCATCGACCTGGCCGAGGACCGCGAGCGCTTCCAGCAGATGATCGACAAGCTGGGCCTGCGTCAGCCGCCCAATCGCACTGCCCGTGATCCAGAGCAGGCGGTCAAGCTGGCCGAGGAGATCGGCTACCCGCTGGTGGTGCGCCCCTCCTATGTGCTGGGTGGTCGCGCCATGGAGATCGTCTACAACGAGTCCGAGCTGCGCACCTACATGCGTGATGCGGTGAAGGTCTCCAACGAGTCGCCGGTACTGCTGGACCGCTTCCTTGATGACGCCATCGAGCTGGATGTGGATGCCATCTGCGACGGTGAGAACGTGCTCATCGGCGGCATCATGCAACACATCGAGCAGGCCGGCGTGCACTCCGGTGACTCCGCCTGCTCGCTGCCGCCCTACAGCGTTTCTGCCGAGATCCAGGAGGAGCTGCGCAAGCAGGTGACCGAGATGGCCAAGGAGCTGAAGGTCATCGGCCTGATGAATACCCAGTTCGCCATTAAGGACGACGAGGTCTACGTGCTGGAGGTCAACCCACGTGCCTCGCGTACCGTGCCTTACGTCTCCAAGGCCACCGGCCGTCCGTTGGCCAAGGTGGCCGCCCGCTGCATGGCCGGCACCAGCCTGGACGAGCAGAACGCCCTGAACGAGATCGTGCCCGATTACTTCTCGGTCAAGGAGGCGGTTTTCCCCTTCGTCAAGTTCCCGGGCGTGGACCCCATCCTCGGCCCGGAGATGAAGTCCACCGGCGAGGTGATGGGTGTCGGCCGCACTTTTGGTGAGGCCTTCCACAAGGCCCAGCTGGGCGCCGGTGTTACCATGCCCACTAACGGTCGTGCCTTTGTTAGCGTTCGCGAGTCCGATAAGGGCGGCGCGGTGCGCGTGGCCCGCACCCTGGTCGAGCTGGGCTTTGAGGTGGTCGCCACCCGTGGCACCGCCCGTGTGCTGAAGGAAGAGGGCGTGGCCTGCGAGGTGGTCAACAAGGTGACCGAGGACCGCCCGCACATCGTCGACATGATCAAAAACGATGAAATCAGTTTCATCGTCAACACCACCGAGGGCAAGCAGGCGATCGCCGATTCCTGCGACATTCGCCGCTCGGCCCTGCAGCACAAGGTGACCTACTACACCACCATTGCCGGTGCCGAGGCCGCCTGTCGCGCCATGAATCGCCGCGACCGGCTGGATGTGAACCGCCTGCAGGACCTGCACGAGGAGCTTAACTGATGGAAAAGACGCCGATGACTTCGCGCGGCGCGGATAAGCTGCGTGAGGAGCTGAACGAACTGAAGTCCGTGGCCCGTCCCAAGGTGATCGCTGCGATCGCCGAGGCGCGTGAGCATGGTGATCTCAAGGAGAACGCCGAGTATCACGCCGCCCGCGAACAGCAGGGCTTTATCGAGGGCCGTATTCAGGAGATCGAGGGCAAGCTCTCGACCGCCCAGATCATCGACCCCACCACGCTGAACGCCAACGGCAAGGTGGTGTTCGCCGCCACCGTGCTGCTGGAGGACGAGGACGGCAACGAGGTCCGCTACCAGATCGTCGGCGAGGACGAGGCCGACATCAAGGCCGGCCGCATCTCCATTACCTCGCCGGTGGCTCGCGCCATTATCGGTAAGGAGGAGGGGGATGAGGTGCTGGTGAAGACCCCTGGCGGTGACCGTGAGTACGAGGTGGTCGAGGTCCGTTACGACTAATGCTGAGCTCGCTGGAGCGTCTGCTGCTGGCCCTCTGGGCCGCGGCCCTCTGGGGCATCGGTTATATTGCCGCGCCGGTGCTTTTCTCTGCACAGCCCGATCGCCAGTTGGCGGGAATGCTGGCCGGGGAGATGTTCCACTGGGTGAGTTTTATCGGACTGGTCTGTGGTGCGGTGCTGGTGCTGCTCAATCGCAGGCAGCCGCGGCGGCTGATGTTGCTGGCGGTAATGCTGGTGCTGGTGGCGTTGAGTGAGTTCGCGCTGACACCGCAGATGGCGGCGCTCAAGGCCTCGGGGCTGCTACCGGGCTCGGAGGAGGCCTCTCGCTTCGGTCTGCTTCACGGGGTCTCCTCCAGCCTTTACCTCATCACCAGCCTGGCGGTCGCCTGGCTGGTGTGGCGTGGGCCGGTTAAGGCTGCCGACTAGGCCTTCGGCAGCTTGAGGCGCGGCGGCCGGGCCGGGCGGTAGAGCAGGGCGATGTGGCCGATGCGCTGTACCAGTTCAGCGCGCGAGTTTTCGCAAAGGGCAGCGATCATCGCATCGCGCTCTTCGCGGTCCACGGCGTTGACCCGCACCTTCATCAGCTCATGGTGCTCCAGGCTACCGTCCAGCTCTTCCAACACCCCTTCACTGATGCCGCCGCCACCGACGATAACCACCGGCTTAAGGCTATGGCCAAGGCCACGCAGGTGGCGTTTTTGTTTTTCACTCAAAGACATACGATACTCCGACCATAACAGCCTGGAAATTGGGGCGCATAGTGTAACAGGGTGCCCGGCAAATGGGGTATGTAGCAGGAGAGGCGCATGGCGCAACGTAGCAAGAGCAGCGGTCGCTGGCTCAAGGAACACTTCGACGACGAGTATGTGAAGAAGGCCCAGCAGCTGGGCTATCGCTCGCGTGCGGTGTTCAAGCTGGAGGAGATCAACGACAAGGACCAGATCATCAAGCCTGGCTACACGGTGGTGGACCTGGGTGCCGCCCCTGGCGGCTGGTCCCAGCTGGCGGCCAAGGCGGTGGGGCGCAAGGGCAAGGTGATTGCCCTGGATATCCTGCCCATGGACGCGCTGGCCGATGTCACCATTCTTGAGGGTGACTTCCGTGAGGAGACAGTGCTCAACGAGCTGCTGCAGGCCATCGATAATCGCCCGGTAGACCTTGTAATGTCGGACATGGCCCCCAATACATCAGGTGTAAAGAGTGTGGATCAGCCGCGTGCCATGTATCTGGCCGAGCTAACCCTGGACCTGGCC
>JBFFRO010000060.1:0-8394 GCA_041572995.1 Thiohalomonadaceae bacterium | reverse complement strand
GGTGCTGGCGGTGGTACTGCTCTGTGCCAGTTGGGGTATTATGTTTGCGCATACGCGAGAGCCGTGGCTGATGGCGGGGCTGGCACTGTTGTTTGCTGCCATCATCCTCTTTCTGGTTACACGGCCTGAGCCGCGTGCATCAACGGACAGGGAGTAGTAAGCAGCATGTCAGCAGGCGATCTGGGTATCTGGATGGGGGTTATCCTGGCGGCCGTGCCGGGTCTGTCGGTGTATAACGACTACGGACTTCTAGCCGGCATTGGCGCCTATTTCGCCATGATCTATGTCATCGGCATTCCCGCGGGCATCATCATCGGCCTACTGACCAGCCAGCGAACCTGAAAGGCCGATGGCAAAACGCTGCTGCCTCTGCGGCAGCGAACAGCAGATCACCTTCCACCACCTGATCCCCCGATCATGTCACGGCAACAAGTGGTTCAGGAAGCGTTACGAGTTGCAGGCGATGCGTGAGCATGGCATCGATATCTGTCGCCGTTGTCACTCTTATATCCATAAGAAATTTACGGAAAAGCAGCTAGGCCGTGAGCTCAACACGCTGGACAAGCTCATGGCCGATGAGACCGTGCGTGCTTATGTGCAGTGGGCGAGAAAACACCATTGAGGCGAACATGGAACCCGGTATCAAACTCTTGTTGATCATCTACCTGGCGATGAGCGTGATTACGTTCATTCTCTATGCCTGGGATAAGTCCGCGGCTCGCGCCGGCCGGCGTCGTATTGCCGAGCGCAGCCTACACCTGCTGGCGCTGGCAGGCGGCTGGCCGGGGGCGCTGCTGGCGCAGCGTCTCTTCCGGCACAAGACACGCAAGCGCCGTTTTCGCATCGTTTTCTGGTTGACCACCGTGGGCAACATTACCCCGGTCGTGTATCTGTTATGGTATGCAGCGAGATAGGCCTGAACGCCTGTTTGCGTAATGAAGGAGTGAGGTATGGGTAAGAGCATCAAGGGCAGTGAAACGGAGAAAAACCTGCTGAAGGCGTTCGCTGGAGAGTCTCAGGCGCGCAACCGCTACACCTACTATGCCGGCATCGCGCGTAAGGAAGGGTTGGTGCAGATTGCCGAGATCTTCATGGAGACAGCGGAGCAGGAGAAGGAGCACGCCAAGCGCTTCTTCAAGTTCCTCGAAGGTGGCGAGCTGGAGGTCACCGAAAGTTACCCGGCGGGGCGTCTGGGCACCACCCTGGAAAACCTCAAGCATGCCGCCGAGGGTGAGGAGCACGAGTGGGAGGAGATGTACCCGGCCTTTGCCGAGACCGCGCGCAAGGAGGGGTTCCCCGATGTGGCGGCGGCCTTTGACGCCATCTCCGTGGCCGAGAGGCAGCACGGCAAGCGCTACCGCGACCTGGCCGATAACCTGGAGGCGGGTCGGGTGTTCAAGCGCAACGGCAAGGTGGTGTGGCGCTGTCGCAACTGTGGCTATCTGCACGAGGCGGAAGAGGCCCCGGAGATGTGCCCTGCCTGCCTGCACCCGCGTGCCCACTTCGAGCTCCTGGGCGAGAACTGGTAGGAAACTCCATTGTCGACGATTGCATTGCAACTCTCCCCCGAGGCCAGGTCGGCCTACTTCGCCGACTATCGGGAGGTCGCCCGTCGCGAACTGGAGTGGTGCCTTGGCGAGCGCCCGCTGGAGCTACGCCAGGTCGGCCCGCTGGAGTTCTTCATCCTGGAGGCGGGGGAGGACGAGCTGGGCCACATGCTGCGCCTCTCCTTCGTTCAGGGGGCCTATGCCGTGGAGGGTGAGCGTCTGCTGCCGCTGGATGTAGCGCCCGAGTTCCGCCTGCACGAGGACTTCGTCTTTGGCAGCAAGTTCAGGGGCAAGACCAACGAGCGGCTGACGCAGATGCTGATCAACGTCGGCCTGGCTGCCATAGGCCGCCAGGGTGGTGAGGGAGTGAAGCTGCTCGACCCCATGTGCGGTCGTGCCACCACCCTGCTGTGGGCGATGCGCTATGGCATGACGGCGCGTGGTATTGAGCCCGATGGCAAGGCGCTGGCGGATATTCATCGCCACCTGAAGAAATGGACCAAGCTGCACCGGCAGAAGCACAAGCTTGGCGAGGGGCATATCCACGGCGGCAAGAAAAAGGGGGCCGGAATGTTCCTCGATTTCAGTGCCGATGAGAGCAGCATGCGGGTGGTGATTGGCGATGCCCGTGAGACCGGTACGATCTACAAAAAAGAGCGCTTCGATCTGTTGGTGAGCGACCTGCCCTACGGTGTGCAGCACTTCAGCAGTGAAGGGACGCGCAACCCGTTGGCGGTGATCGCAGACAGCGTTACCGCCTGGCGCGACCGGCTCAAGGTCAATGGCGTCGCGGTGCTCGCCTTTAACCGCAACAACCCCAAGCGCGAGGCCCTGCTCGCGGAGTTTGAAAACGCGGGTTTCGAGGTGCTTGCTTTCCAGGTCCCACACCGCATGAGCGAGTCCATTGTTCGTGATGTGATCGTGTTGAAGAAACAATAAAAAGACCAAGCCCTATGATCCGATTCATTGTTCGTCACGTAATTACCGGCCTGATGACCATCCTGCCGGTGATTCTCACCGTCTATCTTTTCTACTGGTTCGCCACCACGGCCGAGACCCTGCTCGGCGGTCTCATCCGCCCGTTGCTGCCGGAGGCCTACGCGCTCCCCGGCATTGGTCTGGCGGCGGGGCTGCTCGGCGCCTTTCTCGTGGGGCTGATGATGCATGCCTATATCGTCCAGCGCTTCTTCGCTCTGGGTGAGCGGCTGATCTACCGCACGCCGGTGATCAAATCGGTCTACCGGGCGCTGCGTGACTTCCTCGACTACTTCTCGCCCAATAAGCAGAAGGAGTTCGACCAGGTGGTCTCGGTCAGCGTCGCCGACGGCATGCAGGTGATCGGTTTCGTCACCCAGGGTGATCATCGCAAGTTGCCTGCTGGCTTCGGTGAGGAGGGCTGCGTGCTGGTCTACATCCCCATGAGTTACATGATCGGCGGCTATACCGTGATGGTCCCGCGCGAGCGGGTGAAGCCGGTGGCGATGAGCATGGACGAGGCGATGCGCTTCGCCCTGACCGCCGGCGTTGCCTCCACGGGTGAGAGTGGTGAGGCTGGGCGAGGCGAGGGCAAGGGATAAACGATGGCGGTATCTGCCGGATACCGCTCGGCCGGGGCCGCTATCTCGTGCCGAGCCCCTTTAAGCGCGCCTAGTGGCTGCGCTATGCTGTCGCCCCTGAAGCAATAAACGATAAAGGAAAGGTTGAAGATGATTACCACTGTGCGCGAGTTCCTCAAGCTGGAGGCAGCCGGCGGCATCATCCTGGTGATTGCCGCGACGCTGGCGATGCTGATGGCCAACTCCCCCCTGGCCGCTTACTACGACATGTTGATCGACATGCCGGTGGAGGTGCGTGTCGGCTCTCTGGAACTGGCCAAGCCCCTGCTGCTGTGGATTAACGACGGGCTGATGGCGGTCTTCTTCTTTCTGGTTGGGCTGGAGCTCAAGCGCGAGTTCCTGGAGGGGGAGCTGAAGGAGCCGGCCAATGTGATTTTGCCCGGGCTGGCGGCGCTGGGCGGTATGCTCTTCCCGGCGCTCATCTATGTCGCCTTTAACTACAGCGATGAGACCGCCATGCAGGGCTGGGCCATCCCTACCGCCACTGATATCGCCTTCGCCCTGGGGGTGCTCTCGCTGCTGGGCAGTCGCGTGCCCACCAGCCTCAAGGTCTTCCTGGTGAGCCTGGCGATCTTCGATGACATGGGCGCCATCGTCATCATCGCGCTGTTCTACACCGCCAGCATCTCTACCACCTCTCTGGTCATCGCCGCCACCTGCCTGGTGGCACTGTTCATCATCAACCGTCGCGGTGTGGGCGAGATGACCCCCTACATCCTCATCGGCATCATTATGTGGGTGGCGGTGCTCAAGTCCGGGGTGCACGCAACCCTGGCCGGGGTGTTGCTGGCCTTCTTTGTACCGATGCGTGACCGTAAAAACCCCGAGCGCTCCCTGCTCAAGGAGCTGGAGCACGACCTTCACGGTGCAGTGGCCTTCTTCATCCTGCCGGTGTTCGCCTTCGCCAACTCCGGTATCTCCCTGCAGGGAGTGGGCGTGGAGCAGCTGATGCACCCGGTGCCGCTGGGCATTGCCGCTGGCCTCTTCATCGGCAAGCAGCTTGGGGTGTTCAGCTTCTGCTGGCTGGGGGTGAAGCTGGGCATCGCGCGGATGCCCGAGGGGGTGGGCTGGAGTGCCCTCTACGGTGCGGCGCTGATCACCGGCATCGGCTTTACCATGAGTCTGTTCGTCGGCTCGCTGGCCTTTGAGCAGAGCGGTGTTAACCGTTTCGACGAGCGTCTGGGTATCATCATCGGCTCGCTGGTGTCGGCGGTGGCCGGCTTCCTGGTGCTCAAGCGGGTGCTACCGCAGAGGGCGGAGCAGGACTAGTCTCCCTCAAGCTCCAGCGCCAGGCGTGCGAGCTTGGACTTGATCTGGTGTGAGTGACTGGCATAGTCGCCGCTGCAGAGCAGGCGGCTGGCCTCCTCCTTGTTGCCCTCGTCCACCAGGCGGATCACATCGCCGGCGCACTGGTGGAACTTGGCGTGGGTCAGGCGCATCGCCTCGAATTCCGGGTTGTCACCGTACTGCTGGCCACCGTCCGAGTAGATCCACTTGCCCAGGGGGCACTGGTCATCGCGGCAGACCACCTCCGGGTCCAGCTGCTCCTCGCTCGTGCCGGCGATGTAGGCCTCCAGGCGGATCTTCCAGCGCACGTGTGCCTCAATGGCAGACATGAAGTTAATGCCGCCGCCACAGGGCGTCTCCTGCGCGGGCTCCTTGCTCTTTTTCATGAAACTTAACATCGCTATCCTCTCTAAGTGTATATATTTGTTGTTATTAATCGCCATAACGGGCGCGATACAGAAAAGTAACCGGAACTCAGAAGTGGGGCAAGTTGCAGTGGCAGCCGTTTGATTCCGCCCATGTGCAGCGGATAATGGCCGCCGAGTATCACCACGAGAGGAAAAACCATGAGCCGATACGCCCAGATCCTGTTCTGTCTAGCCCTTGCCTCTACGGCTGCGCATGCCGATGATGATGATGGCTGGGATCGGGCCAGTGCCGGTGCCAGCGAGACCTGGGTGGGGGTCAAGGAGGGGGCTGCCGAGACCTGGGAACGGGTCAAAGAGAAGGCAGCCGATGTGGACCGCGAGAAGCTGGGCGCCGGGGTGGCCCGTGGTGCCGGCGAGATCGCCGAGGGTGTGAAGAAGGGCTCGGTCAGCATCTGGGAGTCGGTCTCCGAGGCGCTGGAGTGAGTCACTGCCCGCCCCTGCGCCTGCCTCGCTCACAGGCCGCCTGGGGGACGCCCGAGTTCGAGGCGACCCTCAAGGCGGAACTGGAGGAGGTGGCGGCAGAGTGCCTGCCGCTGCAGCAGGGGCTCTCGTACAGCTCCTATGTCGGTGACAGCCCGTTCCGCGTGGTACCGATCAGCACCGAGGCCGAGGCGGGGGTGGTGCGTGCCACCGTCGGCATCATCTACACCGGCATCATCGCCGGCTGCAGTTGTGCCGATGACCCTACGCCGCAGGATGAGCAGACCGAGTACTGCCGCCTGCGGGTCGAGATCGATGCCAGCGGCAATGCGCTGGCCAGCCTGCTGGCTGACGAGCCTTAGGCATGACTCTGGTACACTCGCCCCATGAACAATTTCGAAACCAGTCACCGCTTTATCCTTGGCAACGTCGTACTTGGTCTGGCGCTGCTACTGCTCATCTTCCTTGATCCCGTCTCTGAGGTGCTGGGCTCCCTGGCAATGGCCCTCTGGATTGGCCTAGTGGGGCTTGGGGTCTACCTGCTCAGCGGCGGTCATGGCGGCGGCCCCCTCAACCCCAATTGAGGCGCGGCCACACGGCCGCTGCTATATAAGAGGGCATGAAGGCTGGCCGCGGAACCCACGTGCCTGGGCCGCCTCCCGGCCCGCTATCGACCGATTTCCCCAGCTGATGCTTTTGATAATATCTCGGCCATGCATGAGAGTCCGTCGGAGAGCCTGTTTGTGAACAACCGTATCGATGCCAGTGTTACCTTCTCCTTTAAGGGGAACACCCTGTCCCCCCGCGTGACCCTGGAGCTGGATCGCTTTCTGGAGAAGGAGGGCAAGCTGCCCGATCTCTACCTGCTGCTGGCCCAGGAGAACGGTATCGGCCTCTATAGCTATGAGTACGAGATGTTGCAGGCCTACCCGATCGAGTTTGCCAATGCCGAGGGGCTGGCTGCCGATTTTCTCGATGGGGCGAGCTTCGACGCCGAGGGTTTTATTACCGCCTGGAAACGCGGCAAGCTGGTGCGAATCCTGGCCGAGGTGGCCGAGCGCCACATGCAGGTAGCGGACCTGGAGGCGCAGCCGGCGCTGCGCGATGCCCTGCTTGAGGCCTACGAGATGGGGCTGCAGGCCCCGCGGGATGAGTCTGGCGCATAACGCGACAAGTCAACGAAGAGGAGTTTGACCATGGAAGCCGTAGAGAGCGTAATCGACTACCTCACCAAGAACCCCATCTATGCCGCCGTGGCGGTGCTGCTGCTGGTGCTGGTGGCGGTGGCCCTGATGAAGAAGATGACCAAGCTGTTGATCATCGCCCTGCTGGCCGCAGCTGCCTATGGCTACTACCTGCACGATGTCTCCCGTGGGCCGCTGGATCGGGCCAAGGATCAGCTGCAGACACTGGGCGATGATGCCGATCGACTGCTGGAGCGCTCGGGGATCCGCTAGGACCCCTTCGTATCTTGCTGCTCCAGGGTGATCACGCTACGCTGTTGCCGAAATTAAATCGATAAAAAAAAACGAAGGAGCCCCTGGTGCAGGACGTTATTGATTTCTTGATGAACAACCCCATTTATGCCGCAGTCGCCGTGCTGCTGGTGATTCTGATCGTCGTCTCGCTGGCCAAGAAGATGATGAAGCTGGCGGTGATCGCCCTGATCGCCTTCGGCGCCTATGGCTACTATGTTTACGATCGCTCCAGTGATCCGGTTCAGCAGATCGTCGACGATGCCAAAAGCTTGGGCAGCGGTGTGATGGATAGCCTGCGTTAACGGCCGTCCCTCCGCCGTTAACCGGGTCTTCCCGCACCCACAGGTGGGAGTTAAGCGAAGTGAGTACATCCAGTCTGAAGGAGAGCATCAGCAAGCAGCGGGAGATGCTGACCGCTGTGCTTGGCGAGAGCATGCACGATCTGGCCCTGCGCCTGGCCCCGCACCTGGGGCAGCGAGAGGCGCTGGAGGAGCTGATGCAGGAGCACCTGCCGGAGTTCTCCTACTGTAAGCATCTCTTCGTGCTGGATGCTGACGGCCACCAGCTGACCGCCAATATCACCAAGGAGGGTCCGGACGAGAATCACTTCGCCCGCGAGCGTATGGACCGCCCCTATATGCAGGGGATCGTCGGCAGTACCGACTTCAAACTCTCCGAGGCCTACATCAGCCGCAACAAGAAGCGCCCCTCGCTGACCGCCATTCAGGTGATTCGCGATCCGGCCGGTGAACTGGTCGGCTTCCTCGGCGCTGACTTCGACCTGCGCGAGTTGCCGCACACCGAGATGCTCTACCAGGAGCCGGACGAGTGGCGCCAGATCAAGGGCGACCCGGCGATCCGTGGCGGCCTGTTCCAGCAGCAGCGGGTCGACAGCCTGGCCGATCAGCGCATCGACGACGTGCTCTCGCTGATGAACGAGCTGATCCTCGAGCGCGGTGTTTACCACGGCAAGTTCCACTTCTCCAGCAGCCGCGGTACCATCTGGCATGTGGACGACCCCTTCGTCTACCGCATCCTCAGCATCGATCAGATGACCGACCCCAACACCTGCCTGGCCTATCCCAAGCGCCCCTACCACCCGCGCGCCATCGTTCCCCAGGAGCAGGTGATGGAGGTGTTCGAGATGTTCAAGCAGTTGCGTTTCGCCGACGAGAACATCTACCTGCGCGCCGGCTCACTCAACATCATCAACGGCATGGTGGGGCTGAACTTCAGCTGCGATGGTTCGCACTACATGCGCTTCGATGAGTTCCTGCACAAGAGCACCGACTTCTGGTTCGGCGTCTCCGGCCCTGCCTGCGTCCTGGGCGACGACGATGCTGAAGATTGAGAACGCCGTTGCCGAGGCCCGCATCGCCCGGCAGGGGGCACATATCACCCACTATTGTCGCCGCGGTGAGGCGCCGCTGATCTGGCTTAGCGAGGAGGCCCGCTTCGCCCCCGGCAAGTCGCTGCGTGGCGGTGTCCCCATCTGCTGGCCCTGGTTCGGAGCCCATGATAGTAACCCCGCACTGCCGGCCCACGGCTACGCCCGCACCCAGCCCTGGCGGCTGATCGCCGTGCGCGAGCTCAGTGCCGACAGGACCCGTGTGGAGTT
>JBFFRO010000059.1:0-8459 GCA_041572995.1 Thiohalomonadaceae bacterium | reverse complement strand
CGCGGCCCGGGGATTGAGGAGGGGCTGCGCATCCTGGAGAAGGTGAAGGAGGAGCTGGGGTTGCCGGTGCTCACCGATGTGCATGAGGACACCCCGCTGGATGAGGTGGCCGCGGTGGTTGATGTGCTGCAGACCCCGGCCTTTCTCTGCCGCCAGACCAATTTCATTCAGAACGTGGCCCGCCAGGGCCGTCCGGTGAACATCAAGAAGGGCCAGTTTCTGGCCCCGCACGACATGCTCAACGTGGTGGAGAAGGCCCGCGAGGTGGGCAACGAGCAGGTGATGGTCTGCGAGCGCGGCGTCTCCTTCGGCTACAATACGTTGATTTCCGACATGCGCGGCCTGGCGCAGATGCGCGAGACCGGCTGCCCGGTGGTCTTTGATGCCACCCACTCGGTGCAGCAGCCGGGCGGCCTCGGCGGACGCTCCGGTGGTCAGCGCCAGTTCGTGCCGGTACTGGCCCGCGCAGCGGTGGCCGCCGGGGTCTCCGGACTGTTTATGGAGACCCACCCGAACCCGGACCAGGGGCTCTCTGACGGCCCCAACATGTGGCCATTGGGACGTATGGCCGAGCTGCTGCGCGCCCTCAAGGCACTGGACAGCACCGCCAAGGAACACGGTTTCATCGAGGAGTCGCTGTAAGGCGGCAGGCTCGGAATACACCACTTTCAGTATTAAAGCATTTCACCAAGGTAGAACAATGAGCGAGAACAAGACCCAGATCGTCAACGTCCGTGCCCGCGAGATTATCGACTCCCGCGGCAACCCCACCGTCGAGGCTGACGTGATCCTGGCCGGCGGCGCCGTGGGTCGCGCCGCGGTCCCTTCCGGCGCCTCCACCGGTTCGCGTGAGGCCATCGAGCTGCGCGACAACGATGCCGAGCGTTTCGGCGGCAAGGGTGTGATGGATGCGGTTGCCAATATCAACGGTGAGATCGCCAAGGTCCTCACCGGCATGGACGCCGCCGACCAGGCCGGCATCGATGGCAAGATGATCGAGCTGGACGCTACCGAGAACAAGTCCCGCCTCGGCGCCAACGCCATGCTGGCGGTCTCCATGGCTGCCGCCAAGGCCGCCGCCGCGGCCAACGCCCTGCCGCTCTACCGCTACCTGGGTGGTGACGATTTCTCCATGCCGGTGCCGATGATGAACATCATCAACGGTGGTGAGCACGCCGACAACAGTGTCGACCTGCAGGAGTTTATGATCGTGCCGGTGGGTGCCTCCTCCATCAACGAGGCGATCCGCTACGGCTCCGAGATCTTCCACGCCCTGAAGAAGGTGCTCGGTGCCAAGGGCATGAACACCGCCGTCGGCGACGAGGGCGGTTTCGCCCCCGACCTCAGCTCCAACGAGGAGGCCATTCAGGTGATCCTCGAGGCCATCGAGGCCGCCGGCTATAAGGCGGGTGAGGAGATCATGATCGCCATCGACGCCGCCAGCTCCGAGTTCTACAAGGACGGCAAGTACGTGCTCGCCTCCGAGAACAAGGAGATGAGCTCCGAGGAGTTCGTCGACTTCCTCGCCGACTGGGTGGAGAAGTACCCGATCATCTCCATTGAGGATGGCCTGGATGAGAGCGACTGGGACGGCTGGAAGATTCTTACCGAGAAGCTGGGCAAGAAGGTGCAGCTGGTGGGCGACGACCTGTTCGTCACCAACCCCAAGATCCTCAAGGAGGGTATCGACAAGGGCATCGGCAACTCCATCCTCATCAAGGTCAACCAGATCGGCACCCTGACCGAAACCCTGCAGGCCATCTCCATGGCCCAGGAGGCTGGTTACACCGCCGTGGTCTCTCACCGTTCCGGCGAGACCGAGGACACCACCATTGCCGACATCGCCGTGGCCACCAAGGCCGGGCAGATCAAGACCGGCTCCATGTCGCGCTCGGATCGCGTGGCCAAGTACAACCGCCTCATTCGCATCGCCGAGGCGCTGGGCGACAAGGCGGTCTACCCCGGCCGCGACGCCTTCTACAACCTCAAGGGCGAGTAAGTAGAAGGGCGGCTCCGGCCGCCCTTTTTCGTTGCGCCGATGAAAGCCCTCGCCGCCGTCCTCTTCATCCTCCTGTTGCTGCTTCAGTATCGCCTCTGGTTTGGTGATGGCGGCCTGCTGCGCCTGTGGCAGCTGGATGAGGCGGTCGCCGTACAGGAGAGTGAGAACGCCCGCCTGCAGGAGCGTAATGCCGCCCTGGAGGCGGAGGTGCGTGACCTCAAGAAGGGCGTTGCTGCCATCGAGGAACGAGCCCGTGCCGATCTCGGCATGATCAAGGAAGGGGAGACCTTCTTCCAGGTGGTGGAGGAGTAGGACGATGGGCGAGCCAAACTACTGGGTGGTGATCCCCGCGGCCGGCGTCGGTTCGCGTATGCAGGCGGATCGCCCCAAGCAGTACCTGCCGCTGGCCGGGCGAACGGTGATCGAGCACACCATCACCCGCTTCACTAGCCATCCGGCGATTAGCGGCATCGTCGTTGTCGTCAGCCAGGGTGACCCTTACTGGACAGAGTTGAAGGTCGACTCGCCCATCCCAGTGATGACCGCCCCTGGCGGTGCCGAGCGTTGCCACTCCGTCCTCAATGGCCTCGATGCGCTGCAGGACAGGGCCGCTGAGGGCGATTGGGTGCTGGTACACGATGCGGCCCGTCCCTGTCTGCGTCGTGAGGATATCGACAGGCTGATCGGCCAGCTTGCTGACGACCCGGTTGGCGGGCTGCTGGGGTTACCGGTTGCCGATACCCTCAAGCGGGTGGGGGAAGGAGAGCGGGTCGAGGCCACGGTCGAGCGTGATCGTCTCTGGCGTGCCCTGACCCCGCAGATGTTCCGCCTCAAGGCCCTGCGTGAGGCCCTGAGTCAGGCGCTGGTCGATGGTTTTCTGGTCACCGACGAGGCCTCCGCCATGGAGTACGCGGGGCATGCCCCACGCATGCTCGAGGGGCGGGGTGAGAACATCAAGATCACCCGCCCGGACGATCTACCCCTGGCCGAACTCTATCTCCAGGCTGAGGGGAAAGAGCTTTAGGCATGGCGCCCCTTAACCGCTATCAGCTGATGCGGGCGCACATGTGGCTGGCCGCGTTCTTTTTGCCGGTTACCCTGCTCTTTCTCATCAGTGGACTGCTCTATACCCTGAATGTCGAGGGGCGGACCAGCAAACAGAGCGAAGTCATCGAACTGAGCAGTGCCTACAGCGCCGATCTCGTGCGGCTCAAGAGTCTGGTGCTGGCAGAGCTGGGAGCCCGCAGCATCGATGTGCCCCACGGCGAGCCCGAGCTGAAGAGCAAAAAGGGAAACCAGTATCTCTACTGGAGTGACCTCGATCAGTCGGTCACCCTGCGCCCCGGTGATACACCGACGCAGGTGGAGCTGGTGCTGCGTGAGCGCAACTGGCTTGCCCAGCTGATGCGTATCCACCGGGGAGAGGCGGGAGAGGCGCTACGCTGGCTCACCGTGGGGCTGCCCATCGCCTTGCTGCTGATCTACCTCAGTGGCATCTTTTTGGCCCTGGGTGCACCGGCACTACGACGCGGTGTGCTGATTGCCCTGGGGAGCGGGGCTGGACTGCTGCTGGTGTTGTTCGTTACCGCCTAGCCCTGGTGCTTGCTGCTTCGCAGGATTACAAACTTTGCGTTCGAGGCCATGACCTCGACATTGCCGAAGCGTTTTTTGAGGCTCTGGTGGTAACCGAGGTGGCGGTTGGCCACCACCCACAGCTCCCCTCCCTGTCGCAATACCCTTCTGGACTGACGGAACATGGACTGGGCGATCTGATCGCCCACGGCATGCTGTTGGTGAAAGGGGGGATTGCAAAGAATGAGATCGGCACTGTCGTTATCGAACCCGCTGAGCCCATCACCGACCCGGAACTCGGCCTCGCGGCTCTCGCCGAAGGCGCGGCGGAAGTTCTCCTCCGCTGAGGCCACCGCCATGTAGGACTCATCGACGAAACGCAGGCGTGCCTCGGGGTTCTGCATGGCGGCGACAATGCCGAGCACGCCGTTGCCGCAGGCCAGATCGATGATTTCCACAGCAGCCTCGGTCTCGGGCATATGCTGCAACAGGAAGCGACTGCCGATATCCAGCGATTCCCGTGAGAAGAGATTGGCGTGGTTGCAGAGGGTGTAGTTCGTCCCCTCCAGCGCATAGCAGCTGGGGTAGGGGGAGTCGGCGCTGGGCAGCGACAGATCCGGCTCACAGAAGATGAGGCGGGCCTTTTTTCTTGCCTTTGACGGGGTGGTTGGGCCGATAAGGCGGGCCATCAGCTGCCAGGCGGAGGCGGGCAGTGACTTGACCATACCGGCGGCGATGATACGGGTTTCGCCATGGATGTGCGGGCGCAGGCGAATCAGCTGTTCCTCCAGCAGGGCCAGGGTCTTGGGTACCTTGATCAGCACCAGGTCGAACAGCCCCTGCGGCTCGCTGAGACTGTCGAGCAGGCTGACCGATTCCAGCGCTATGTCGTTGTCGCCCAGATTGCGACGGGTTGCCTCGTGGGAGAGCCAGGAGTCGGTGATCGCGACGGGCTGGTGAGGATGCAGCGCGGTGCTCAAGGCACCGAAGCCGTCGTTGAGGATCAGGGGGCGCTGACCCTCGCGGGGCAGCCCCTCCTCGGCCAGTTGCTCTAGCAGGTATTCGTCGGCGGCATCCCAGGCACGCAGCAGTTCGTTCTTGCGCCTGGGCATGCGCTGCAGTTTAAAGTGGCCCTGGGGCACGCAGAGTGTTAGTTCCATGCCGCCATTTTATCGTCAATCGCCCGCCATGGGATGGCTTATAATGGCGTCACCTGAGATTCGGAGTTGCCATGAATATGCGTATCGGCCACGGCTACGATGTCCACGCCTTCTGTGAGGGGGAGAGTATCGTCCTCGGCGGGGTCACCATTCCCCATAGTCACGCCTTCGCCGCCCACTCGGATGGCGATGTACTGATTCACGCCCTTTGCGATGCCCTGCTGGGGGCGGCCGCGCTGGGAGATATCGGTCGTCACTTCCCTGATACCGCTGCCGAGTTCGAAAACATCGACAGCCGCATCCTGCTGCGGCGGGTGGTGGCGCTACTGGCGGAAACGGGCTGGCGTCTGGGTAATGTGGATATGACGCTCATCGCCCAGGCCCCCAAACTGGCCCCGCACATTGAAACGATGCGTGAAAAGCTGGCAGAGGACCTCAACGCCGATGCGGCCCAGGTCAACGTGAAGGCCACCACTACAGAGAAGCTCGGTTTTGCCGGTCGCAAGGAGGGGATCGCCGCCCACGCGGTGGCCTTGCTGGTGGCTGCCGAATGAGTACGCCCATTCCTGAGTCGTGGCTGGCCTGGGCCTACGCCTTCGCCGCTCCCAGCGTCAGCGGTGTGATGCGCCATAGCCCTGAGGACTTCTTCGTCGATGAGATCCCCGCCTTCGAGCCGGACGGCGAGGGGCAGCACGTGTTACTGCATATCGAGAAGCGCAACAGCAACACTGACTGGCTGGCCAAGCAGCTGGCACGCCACGCCGGGGTCAAGCCCTCGGCAGTGAGTTATGCCGGGCTGAAGGACCGTAACGCGGTGACCCGCCAGTGGTTCTCCCTCGACCTGGCCGGTGCCGACGAGCCCGACTGGAGCGTGCTGGAGAGTGAGGGTGAGGGCGAGTCGTTACGCATACTCCAGGCCGTACGCCACCGGCGCAAGATCCGCCGCGGTGCCCTGCGTGGCAACCGCTTCCGCCTGCGTATCCGTGAGCTCGAGGGTGACATCGAGGCCCTGCGCGAGCGCCTGGCACAGGTTGCCGAGCAGGGGGTACCTAACTACTTCGGCGAGCAGCGCTTTGGTCACGGCTTTGGCAATCTGGAGCGGGCTCAGGGGCTGCTGGCCGGTGAGTTTCGGGTGAAGGACCGCCACAAGCGCGGCCTCTATCTCTCCGCGGCCCGCTCCCTCATCTTCAATCGGGTGCTCTCCCGCCGGGTGGAGCAGGGGAGCTGGAACTGCTTGCTGCCGGGTGAGCGGGTGATCCTCGACGGCTCGGAGCGTCACTTCGAGTACGACCCGGCCGACAGTGAGCTGGCCGAGCGCCTGGCAAAATTCGATATCCACCCCAGCGGTCCGCTGTGGGGGCGCAAGGGCTGGCACCCCGAGGGCGAGGCCCTGGCGGTGGAGACTCCGCTGCTGGAGGAGATGGGGGCGTGGTGCGAGGGGCTGGAGCGGGCTGGACTGGATTATGCCCGCCGCGCCCTGCGTTTGGCGGTGCGTGAGCTGGAGTGGTCGATCGAGGAAGATGTGCTGGAGATCGCCTTCGCCCTCAATGCCGGGGCCTATGCCACCACGGTGCTGAGGGAGCTGGTCGACTGCCGCTGAACAGTACGCCCGGGCTTCCACCCTGGCCTGGCGTTATTGCATATCGCCCAGACTTACAGCTTGAACTTGCTTACCAGCGCACGCAGCTGCTCACTGCTGCGGGTGAGGCCAGAGTTAGCCTCGTCGATACGTTTGGTGCCCTCGGCGGAGTACTCGGCCACCTCGGTAATGCGGTCAATGCTCTGGTTGAGCTCATCGGAGAGACGGCTCTGCTGCTCGGAGGTGTCGGCGATCTGCGCGTTCATCTCGCTGATACGAGCGACGGCAGCGGTGATCGCCTGTAGCGAGCCGCCGGCCTCGGAGGCCTGGCTGACGCTGGCCTGGGCGTTTGCCTGGCTTTGATGCATCACCGTCACCGCCTCGCGGGCGCCGTTCTGCAGGCGCTGAATCATCTCGCTGACCTCGTTGGTCGCCTGCTTGGTGCGTGAGGCCAGTGCCCGTACCTCATCGGCCACGACGGCAAAACCACGCCCCTGCTCGCCGGCGCGGGCGGCCTCGATGGCAGCATTGAGCGCCAGTAGGTTGGTCTGTTCGGAGATCCCCTGGATCACGTCCAGCACAGTACCGATCGCCTCGCTCTCCTGACCCAGGCGGTCGATGACGTCGGCGGCACGTTCCACCTCGCGGGCCAGGGCATCGATCTCGTCGATGGTGCGACCGACCACGCGACGGCCGTTATCCGCGTCGCTGTCGGCCTGCTGTGCCGCCTCGGCGGCGTGGTTGGCATTGCCAGCCACCTCCTGCATGGAGGCGTTCATCTCGGTGATGGCACCGGCCACCTGCTCGGTCTGTTTGAGCTGGTCTTCGACCCCCTGGCGGGTGATGTTGATGACGTCGCTAAGCTGGTCCACCGCGTCGGTGATATCGTTGCTGTTGCTGGCCACCTCGCTGATGGCACCGCTGAGCACGGTGCGGATGGTTTCGGCACTGGCGGCGATATCACTCAGCTCGTCATGGGTGTTAACGCCGATAGGCCTGGAGAAGTCACCCTCGGCCAGGCGTCGCAGGTGTTCCACCATTTCGCGGGTAGGGGAGAGGACCTGGCGCTGCAGGTAGGTGATAAAGACCACAAAGGCGACCAGGATCGCCGCTCCCATCAGGAGCAGACCGGTGATGAATTCGCCCTCGGGTAGCTGCGCGTTACGGAAGCCGTAAAGCGCTGCGGCCAGTAGTAGGCCGGTACCGATCCCGGTGATCAGCAAGATTTTGTTGCGGATACTGCCCATTAACCACTGCATACGAATGACTCCTCTCGTTATACAGCTGTCGGCATCTAACCCAATAACTTTAACAGAATCACGGAGCTAAAGAGCCGCGATTGCCGTCCTGCGGCACAGCTCACTCCACCGTCCCGCGGCGGATAAGCAGGTAGAGCGCGCCATCACCGCCGTGGCGGGGCTGGGCCGGGGCATAGGCGAGCAGGGCGGGGTGCTGGCGCAGCCAGTGCAGGGCATGGCGGCGCAACACGCCACGTCCGTTTTCGGAGCCATAGCCCTTGCCGTAGACCAGTAGCAGGCAGCGTTGGCCCTGGCCCTGGGCACCATCGATGAAACGGGCGAGGGCGGCTCGTGCCTGTTCCACCCGCATGCCGTGCAGGTCCAGTGAACCCTCCAGCGGCAGGTCACCGGTGCGCAGGCGCCTCAGCAGTTTGGACTGCAGGCCGCCACGGTGGAACTGGCGTGGCGCCTCGTCCAGCGAATCCTGATAGGGGTCGGAGAGAGGAGGCTGGCTTTCGTGCGAGGGGCCATTTTCGGCCAGTTGGCGGCGCAGGGCCGCATCGCCCTGTGACCGCTGTTCCCGCGCCGGCAGCTGGCGGGGCTCCTCGCACAGGGGCCGCACGTCGGCGGTCGCCTCACGGAATAGCTGCCGCTCCTCGTCGCTTAGGCCGGTTTTTCGTCCTCTACCCATGGCCGCTAGGATACCACCGTCGCGCCCGCGGCGGCTGTTGCGGTATAGTGTGGCCCGACAGCGACAACAGCCCGATTTTGATGAAGATTCTGATCAGCAACGACGATGGTTACCAGGCCGAGGGGATACGCACCCTGGCTCGCCACTTGGCCACTCATGCCGAGGTGAGCGTGATTGCCCCCGAGCGCGACCGCAGTGGTGCCAGCAACTCGCTCACACT
>JBFFRO010000058.1:0-8504 GCA_041572995.1 Thiohalomonadaceae bacterium | reverse complement strand
TCGCAACATGCTCTCGCAGCAAGCGATGGTGAAGCGTGACGGGCGCTTTGTCTCCGTGCCCGCCGAGGAGCTGGTGCCTGGTGATGTGGTGCTGCTGCAGTCGGGCGACAAGGTGCCCGCAGACCTGCGCCTTTTGAGACTGCGCGAGCTGCGTATCGATGAGGCGATGCTGACCGGCGAGTCGGTGCCGGTAGACAAGGGTACGGCCGCGGTGGATGAGACGGCGGTCATCGGCGACCGCCACTGTATGGCCTACTCCGGCACCCTGGTCACCTATGGCCAGGGGCAGGGGGTGGTGGTAACAACCGGTGATGCCACCGAGATCGGGCGCATCAGCGGCCTGCTGGGGCAGGTGGAGCACCTGACCACCCCGCTGCTGCGGCAGATGGCGATCTTCGCCCGCTGGCTGACGGCGGCCATCGCGGTCATCGCCTCGTTGACCTTCCTTTATGGTGTGCTGTTACGCGACTACAGTGCCACGGAGATGTTTATGTCGGCGGTGGGGCTGGCGGTGGCGGGGATCCCAGAGGGGCTGCCGGCCATTATGACCATCACCCTCGCCATCGGCGTGCAGGGCATGGCCAGAAGGCACGCCATCATCCGCCGCCTGCCGGCGGTGGAGACCCTCGGCTCGGTGACGGTGATTTGCTCGGACAAGACCGGCACCCTTACCCGCAACGAGATGACTGTACAGTCGCTGTTCACCGGGGCCGGACAGTGCGAGGTGAGCGGTGTGGGTTACGACCCCCACGGCAGCTTCACCCTTGAGGGTGAGCCCATCGAGGCCGAGGGCTTTGCACTGCTACAGGAGCTCTCTCGCGCCGCGCTGCTCTGTAACGATGCCACCCTGACCGAGGCCGACGGGAAGTGGCAGTTGCACGGTGATCCCACCGAGGGGGCCCTGCTGACACTGGCCCTGAAGGCCGGGGTCGAGCGTGATTTCTGCCTAAGCCAGTACCCGCGTATCGATACGATTCCCTTCGAGTCGCAGCACCGTTTTATGGCCACCCTGCACCACGACCACGCGGGGCACGGTTTTATCTACCTCAAGGGGGCACCCGAGCGGGTGCTGGAGATGTGCCATCGCCAGCGCAAGCGCGGCGAGGATGTACCCATCGACAGAACCTACTGGGAGGAGGTGCTAAGGGAGATGGCCGGGTGCGGCCAGCGCCTGCTGGCTATCGCCTTCAAGTGCGCCGAACCGGGACAGCAGGAACTCAGCTTTGCCTCGGTGGACGATGGTATGACCCTGCTTGGCGTGGTGGGCATTATTGACCCGCCACGTGAGGAGGCCGTGGATGCCGTCGCCGCCTGCCGTTCCGCGGGCATCGCGGTGAAGATGATTACCGGAGACCATGCACTGACGGCGAGCGCCATTGCCGCACAGATGGGGATCGGTGAGAGCGACAGGGTGCTCGACGGCACACAGCTGGCCCGTTACAGCGAGGAGGAACTGAGACAGCGGGTGCGTGATACTGATGTATTTGCCCGCGTCTCACCCGAGCAGAAGCTGGCACTGGTCCAGGCCCTGCAGGCCAATGGTGAGGTGGTGGCCATGACCGGTGATGGGGTGAACGATGCGCCGGCGCTGAAGCGCGCCGATGTGGGGGTGGCGATGGGCATTAACGGCACCGAAGCGGCCAAGGAGGCGGCAGAGATGGTGCTGGCGGATGATAACTTCGCCTCCATCGCCAATGCCGTGGAGGAGGGGCGCACCGTCTATGACAACCTGAAAAAGTCGATCCTCTTTATCCTGCCCACCAATGGCGGTGAGGCCTTTACCATTATCGCCGCCATTCTCTTCGGGCGCCTGTTGCCCATTACCCCCGTGCAGATCCTGTGGGTCAACATGATCACCGCGGTGACCCTGGCCCTGGCACTCGCCTTTGAGCCGGCGGAACACAATGTCATGCGGCGAATGCCGCGCTCGCCGAGGGAACCCCTGCTATCTGCCTTTCTCATCTGGCGTATCCTCTTTGTCTCGCTGATCCTGGTGGCAGGCACCTTTGGCCTCTTTATCTGGGAGCGTGAACAGGGGAGTTCCATCGAGCTGGCACGCACCGTGGCGGTCAATACCCTGGTGATGTTCGAGATCTTCTACCTCTTCAGTGCCCGCTTTCTTACCGCCCCGGCGCTGACTCGTACAGGCTTGCTGGGCAATCGTAATGTCCTCTATGCCATTGCTCTCCTGCTGGTCATGCAGCTGGCCTTCACCTATCTGCCGCCACTGCAAAGCCTGTTTGCCACCACCGCCATGGGGGCTGAAGCATGGCTACGTGTGCTGGTGGTTGCCTCATCGGTGCTGTGGCTGGTGGAGCTGGAAAAGCTGTGGCTGCGCCGTCGGGCGGCGTGAGGCTGGCGCCCCTCTCGTGGTTTTGATCGTTCCGGGGGCGGTGTAAACTACTCGCCCTGTTTGTTCAGTCTGTTTGAGAGAGAGACCATGCCCGAGTATCGTTCCCGCACCTCCACAGCCGGCCGCAATATGGCCGGTGCCCGTTCCCTGTGGCGTGCCACCGGCATGAAGGACGAGGACTTCAACAAGCCGATCATCGCCATCGCCAACTCCTTTACCCAGTTCGTGCCGGGCCACGTACACCTAAAGGATATGGGCCAGCTGGTGGCGCGCGAGATCGAGGCGGCCGGCGGCGTGGCCAAGGAGTTCAACACCATCGCCATTGATGACGGCATCGCCATGGGCCACGACGGCATGCTCTACTCGCTGCCGAGCCGCGAGATCATCTCCGATGCGGTGGAGTACATGGTCAACGCCCACTGCGCCGACGCCCTGGTCTGCATCTCCAACTGCGACAAGATCACCCCCGGGATGCTCAACGCCGCCCTGCGCCTGAACATTCCGGTGGTGTTCGTCTCCGGCGGGCCGATGGAGGCTGGCAAGGCGGTGCTGCACGGCGCCGAGGTGGCACTGGACCTGGTCGACGCCATGGTCGCCGCCGCCAGCCCCGACGAGAGCGATGAGGACGTGAATACCCTGGAGCGTTCCGCCTGCCCCACCTGCGGTTCCTGCTCCGGCATGTTCACCGCCAACTCCATGAACTGCCTGACCGAGGCCCTGGGCCTGTCGCTGCCGGGCAACGGCTCGCTGCTGGCCACCCATGCCGACCGCGAGGGGCTGTTCAAGCAGGCCGGCCGTCTCATCGTCGATCTGGCCAAACGCTACTACGAGGGGGATGACGCCTCGGTGCTGCCGCGCTCCATCGCCACTTTCGAGGCCTTTGAGAACGCCATGTGCCTGGATATCGCCATGGGCGGTTCCTCCAATACCATCCTCCACCTGCTGGCCGCCGCCGAGGAGGCCGGGGTGCCGTTTCGCATGCCCGACATCGACCGCCTTTCGCGCAAGGTGCCGCACCTGTGCAAGGTGGCCCCCAGCACCCAGCAGTACCACATGGAGGACGTGCACCGCGCCGGCGGGGTGATGGGTATCCTCGGCGAGCTGGAGCGCGGCGGCCTGCTGCACACCAATGTCGGCACCGTGCACAGCGCCAGCATGGCCGAGGCCCTGGAGAGCTGGGATATCCGCCGCACTGCCGATGAGGCGGTGGCCACCTATTTCCGCGCCGCCCCCGGCGGGGTACCGACCCAGATTGCCTTCAGCCAGGACAAGCGCTGGCAGAGCCTGGATGACGACCGTGCCAATGGCTGTATCCGTGACATGGCGCACGCCTTCAGCAAGGAGGGCGGCCTGGCGGTGCTGTACGGCAACATCGCTGAGGATGGCTGCGTGGTGAAGACCGCCGGGGTGGACGAGTCCATCCTCAAGTTCTCCGGCCCGGCGCGCATCTTCGAGAGCCAGGATGCGGCGGTGGAGGCGATCCTCGGCGACCAGATCAACGAGGGCGATGTGGTCATCATCCGCTACGAGGGCCCGCGCGGCGGGCCCGGCATGCAGGAGATGCTCTACCCCACCAGCTACCTGAAATCCAAGGGGCTGGGCAAGGCCTGCGCCCTGCTCACCGACGGGCGTTTCTCCGGCGGTACCTCTGGCCTCTCCATCGGCCATGTCTCACCCGAGGCGGCCGAGGGGGGTGCCATTGGCCTGGTTCAGGAGGGGGATACCATCGAGATCGATATCCCCGGGCGTACCATCCGCGTGGCCCTCTCCGATGAGGAGCTGGCCCACCGGCGTACGGCGATGGAGTCAAAGGGCAACGATGCCTGGAAACCGGTAGGCCGCGAGCGCGTTGTCTCCAATGCACTTAAGGCCTACGCGGCGATGACCACCTCCGCCGCCCGCGGTGCGGTGCGCGACGTCAGCCAGCTCGAGCGTTGATGCGAGCTGGCTGCCCTGTCATTCTCCTGTAACAAAGGTTTCATCTAATACGCCCTGTAACCATTAGGACATGGGTGAACAATGGCGGATAAAACCATACTGGTCGTGGAGGACGAGGCGGCCATTCGCGAGATGCTGGTGATGGCCCTGGAGCGTGGCGGCTTTGGCGTGCGCGAGGCCGGGGATGCGGTGCAGGCCGAATCGGCCATCGCCGACCAGTTACCCGACCTGGTGTTGCTGGACTGGATGCTGCCTGGTACCAGTGGCGTGGAACTGGCCCGTCGCCTACGCCGCGATGACTACAGCCGTGAGCTGCCGATCATCCTGCTTACCGCCCGCGGTGAGGAGGAGGACAAGGTGCGTGGCCTGGAGTCGGGCGCCGACGACTATGTGGTCAAGCCCTTCTCACCGCGCGAGCTGCTGGCCCGCATTAATGCCCTGCTGCGCCGCAGTGGGGTGGAGGCAGAGGAGCCGCTACGCTTCGAGGGGCTGGTGCTCGATCCGGTGGGGCATCGCATCAGTGTCGACGGTAAGCCGCTGGAGATGGGACCGACTGAGTACCGGTTGCTGCACTTTTTCATGTCGCACCCGGAGCGGGTTTTCAGCCGTGCTCAATTGCTGGACCGGGTCTGGAGCCGCGGCACCTATGTCGAGGAACGTACCGTCGATGTCCACATTCGCCGCCTGCGCAAGGCCCTCAGCGAGCAGGGCTACGACCGCTTCGTGCAGACCGTGCGCGGCGCCGGCTACCGTTTCTCTACTCAGGGCTAGCCGTTGAATCGGGCTTGGTCGGCTGAGCTGTGGCGACTGGCGCTGATTCTTGGCGCGGCGCTGCTGTTTGGTCTTACCTTGGGTGTGCCCGCGCTATTGGTCGCCTTGGCACTTCTCGCCTATCTCGGTTGGCACCTGCGCAACCTCTACCGCCTGGAACGCTGGCTACGCGACAGCCACAGCATCCACCCACCCGATGCCGAGGGGATCTGGGGTGAGGTATTTCATCTGCTCTATCGCAGCCAGCAGCGCAATCGCAAGCGCAAGCGTCGTCTGGCGGGCATCCTCAATCGCTTCCAGCAGGCTACCTCGGCACTGCCCGATGCCACCGTGGTGCTCGGTGCGCATGACGAGATCGAGTGGTTTAACAACGCCGCCAAGCGCTTGCTGGGACTGAATACCGCCTCGGATGTTGGCCAGCGTATCGACAACCTGCTGCGCAATCCGCGCTTTATCACCCTGCTCGACAGCGAAGAAGATCAGGCCCGGGTACAGATGGCCTCGCCGGTGGACTCCACCCTCACCCTGCAGCTGCGTATCGTCCCCTACGGGCGCAAGCAGCGGCTGCTGATCGCCCGCGATATTACCCGGCAGCTGCGCCTGGAGCAGACCCAGAGAGACTTCGTCGCCAACGTCTCTCACGAGCTGCGCACACCGCTGACGGTGATCACCGGCTATCTGGAAACCCTCGTCGAGATGGATGCCGAGGGCAGCGGCCAGTGGCAGCGCTCGCTGGAGCTGATGAGCCAGCAGAGCGAGCGCATGCGCCAAATCGTTGAGGACCTGCTGCTACTCTCGCGTCTGGAGAGCGGTGCCGGACTAACTGCAGAGGTGGTGGCGGTGGCGCCGATGATCGAGACCATCGCCGGTGCACTGCGCGTACTCTGCGAGGAGAAGGGGCAGTCCCTGGAGCTGGAGCTGGATCACGACCTGCGCCTGCGCGGTGCCGAGCGTGAACTCTACAGCGCCTTTTTTAACCTGGCCACCAATGCCCACCGTTACACCCCCAGCGGTGGGCGCATCAGCCTGCGCTGGTACCGTGATGAGGACGGTGCCCACTTCGAGGTGCAGGACTCGGGTGTCGGCATCCCCCCCGAACACATCCCCCGGCTGACCGAGCGCTTCTACCGCGTTGATGTGGGACGCTCGCGCGAGGCCGGTGGTACCGGCCTGGGGCTGGCCATCGTCAAGCATGTGCTCAGCCGCCACCAGGCGCAGCTCTATATCGAGAGTACGCCCGGGCACGGCTCGCTCTTTAGCTGTGACTTCCCGCCCGAGGCTATCGATGGCTGAAGCGTTCACCGGCTCTTCACCTGGTCGTCATTGAACTGTCACTTTTCTTCGGCATAGTACCCCCAGCTTTGATATCCAAACCTTGTGAGGAGTAACACGCAATGAAGTTTCGCAATGCCCTGATTGGCGGTGCCCTTGCCGCCCTGGCCGCCACCCCGGCCGTCGCCGAGGTGCAGGTCGATCCCGCGCTGTCCACTTACACCAAGGCCGCCGGCGTATCCGGTAACCTCTCCAGCGTCGGCTCCGACACCCTGGCCAATCTGATGACCCTGTGGGCCGAGGAGTTCAAGCGTACCTACCCCAACGTCAACATCCAGATCCAGGCCGCTGGCTCCTCCACCGCGCCGCCGGCGCTGACCGAGGGTACCTCTAACATCGGTCCCATGAGCCGCCGCATGAAGCACAAGGAGGAGGAGGCCTTCGAGCGCAAGTATGGTTACAAGCCGCTGGCCATCCCGGTTGCCATCGATGCTCTGGCCGTCTATGTGCACAAGGACAACCCCATCGAGGGACTGACCATCCCGCAGGTGGACGCCATCTTCTCCGCCACCCGCAAGTGCGGTGCTGACAGCGATATCACCACCTGGGGTGAGGTCGGCCTGACCGGCGCCATGGCCGGACGCAATATCCAGCTCTATGGTCGTAACTCGGTCTCCGGTACCTATGGCTACTTTAAGAAGAAGGGCCTGTGTAAGGGTGACTACAAGCCCACCGTGAACGAGCAGCCCGGTTCCGCCTCCGTGGTGCAGTCGGTTTCCAGCTCCATCAACGGCATTGGTTACTCCGGCGTCGGCTACAAGACCTCCGGTGTGCGCGCCGTGCCGCTGACCAAGAAGCCGGGCAGCCCTTTCATCGCTGCCTCTGCCGAGAATGCCCTCAACGGTAGCTATCCGCTGAGCCGTTTCCTCTACGTCTACGTCAACAAGCACCCGAACAAGCCCCTGGCCCCGCTGGAGCGTGAGTTCATCAAGATGGTGCTCTCGCGCGTCGGCCAGCAGGTGGTGGTCAAGGACGGTTACATCCCGCTGCCCGCCAAGGTGGTGGAGAAGGCCCTGGCCTCCATTGAGTAGTCAGCTTCGGCTGAAATAAAAAACGCCCCGTCAGGGGCGTTTTTTTTTGCCGGTATGAAATTCTCAGGCCGGCATCGGCAGCTCGCAGTAGGGGGCGAAGCGCTCTTCGCTACGGCGGCGCATGTTCTCAACCAGCGCCGGCAGCAGCATCGGCAGGGCGGCGGCAGAGGCGGCCAGGCCGAGGCCATTGGCGTCCAGGGCAAAGGCCACCTGGCCGATGAAAGTCAGGATGCCGGAGGTGGTCAGGCTGATCTGGCTGTTCATGTTCATCTCCTTCTGATTCTGCAGGGGGCAACGGTCGCTTGTCTGCGTGATTTTTTCCGTTGCGTTGAGTGTATTGTGGGTCAGTCCAGCCAACAATTCTGTTAACAGTGCATGGTTTGGGTGTGAACCTTGGCACGCTTTGAAAGGTTTGTTGTTAACGGGGAGTTGTATGTGAAAAAAAAGACCGGCGGTGCCGGTCTTTTTTATTGGGTGGCGTCCGACTCAGGCAGCCATGGGAAGGGCACAGTAGGGGCCATCGGCCTGACGGCGCTTACGCCGGCCCTGGGCGAGCATCGGCAGCAGCATCGGCAGGGCGGCGGCAGAGGCGGCCAGGCCCAGGCCATTGGCATCCAGGGCAAAGGCGATCTGACCGATAAAGGTCAGGGAGCCGGAGGCGGTCAGGCTGGTCTGGTTGTTCATGTTCTTCTCCTTCATATTCTATAGGGGGCAGCGGTCGCTTGTTGATGCGCTTTTCCGTTGCGTTGAGTGTATTGTGGGTCAGCCCAGCCAACAATTCTGTTAACAGTGCATGGTTTGGGTGTGAACCTCGGCACGCTTTGAAAGGTTTGTTGTTAACGGGGGAGTTGTTTGCGAAACAAAAAAAGACCGGCGGTGCCGGTCTTTTTTATTGGGTGGTGTCCGACTCAGGCGGCCATGGGAAGGGTGCAGTAGGGACCGTCGGCCTGGCGGCGCTTACGCCGGCCCTGGGCGAGCATCGGCAGCAGCATCGGCAGGGCGGCGGCAGAGGCGGCCAGGCCCAGGCCATTGGCATCCAGGGCAAAGGCGATCTGACCGATAAAGGTCAGGGAGCCGGA